>JBKJMR010000453.1:0-8711 GCA_046596275.1 Bacteroidia bacterium
GCGAAACCAGTTGCGGAACACAATGCTGCAGGGAATTCTCATCGACCAAAATGAAGATCTTCGAGAATTTGTTTTTTTTCAGGAAGGAATTCAGCTGATCAAGCGCATCATCGCCGATTTGGATGGAGTAATGAGGGGAAAGGATCGTGCTTAATGGACTTGCCATAGCTAACAAAGATGGGGAAATTTAATATTCAAAATTCAAGATTGAAAATTCAAGATGAAAATCAACGATTACAGCCTTTTAAACAGATAGAACGGGACTGTCTTATCAAATAATCTTGAATTTTGAATATTGAATTTTGAATCTGTTTGAATCGTATTTTTGTGCCAGAATATGGTCTCCTTCGACAATACTGAAATTGCTTTTTCCGGTAAATCTGATGCTGATCTTCGCCGTTCGTTCTGGCTTTTCAGGATGATTGGAAGTCCGGCGTTTGTGAAATTGGGAAAAGGCTTAACAACATTCGCGCTTAAGCTTCATCTCCCGATAAAAGGAATGATCAAAGCGACGATCTTCAAACAATTTGTGGGTGGTGAAACGATCCAAGAATGTAACAAAACGGTTGCAGCGCTCGGCAAGTTTAACATCGGCACTATTCTCGATTATTCTGTAGAAGGAAAAGAATCGGAACAGGATTTTGATGCGTGCTGCGCGGAGACGATTGCAACTATTGAACGCGCAAAAAATGATGTGCATATTCCGTTTTGCGTTTTTAAAGTAACCGGACTTGCACGTTTCGATTTGCTTGAAAAAGTCACTGCAAAAGAAATTTTATCTGCCGAAGAAGCTGCTGAATTCGAACGCATCCGTAAGCGGGTGGAAAAAATCTGCGCGACAGGTCACAAGCACAGCAAACCGATTTTCATTGACGCAGAAGAAAGCTGGATCCAGCAGGCGATTGATGATCTTGCTGATGAGATGATGGCGAAGTTCAATAAAGCAAAAGGCATCGTTTACAATACATTTCAATTATACAGGAAAGATCGTCTTGCGTTTTTGAAATCTTCATTCGAAAAGGCGAATCAGCAAAATTATATTCTCGGCGCGAAGCTGGTGCGTGGTGCTTACATGGAAAAAGAAAGAGCACGTGCATCGCAAATGAATTATCCTTCGCCGATCCAGGATACAAAAGCAAATACGGATAGCGATTACAATGCTGCTTTACTTTTTTGCGTGGAGCATATTGATCGCATTGCTGTTTGTGCCGGAACGCATAATGAAGAAAGCTCACTCTTGCTGGTAAAAGAGCTCGACAGAAAAAAAATCGCGCATGATCATCCGCATATTTTCTTTTCACAATTGCTCGGCATGAGCGATCATATCAGCTTCAATCTTGCAGATGATAAATATAATGTTGCGAAATATGTTCCGTACGGACCGGTGAAAGAAGTGCTTCCGTATTTAATTCGCCGCGCGCAGGAAAATACTTCTGTGAAAGGACAAACGGGGAGAGAATTGTCTCTTATTATTAAAGAGAAACAGCGCCGGAAAAAGTGATTACAGATTACGGGATTACCAATTACCAATTCGAGGTGTGATTTGTAATATGAAGCTTATGCTACTTTTTCATTGGTAATTCGTAATCTGGTAATTGGTAATCTTTTCTGTAATCTGTAATTATTCTTCCTGGTCATAAGTTCGCACGTAATAATGCTTTGGTTTGGCACGCATTGTTTTTTGATTTTGATAACAGGCGGCGAGTGTGAAATTGATGTAATAACCATTTCGCATTACACCGGGAGAAACGTGCAGCTGTACAAATGAATTTTTGTGGTAGCGGTAATAGCCGGTAATATTCGCTTCCACTCCAACACTTCCCGGGTTAAGCTTTGATTCCATGCTATTCGAAGCAAGCCAGCCTCCTGCTCCGAATAACAAGCTATAGTCATCACGCTGCGCAATGATGATGGAAAAATGAGATTTGAATTCCGTTACAACAAGATTCCTGTTGTCAATCCACGTATGCATGGAAATAATGGAATTGGAATAACCGTTAGAAACGTTTGTTACCTCAGCAATAACTTTCTGCCGCTGAAAAGAAAAAACACCGAATCCTGCATCCCATTCCATGCGCTTCATGAACGGGTAAGTGAAAAATAATCCCGCATGCATCGCATCACCCACCGTCAGCCTGATCACTTGCTGAATACCGAGAATTGCTTTCGGTTCACCCTGGTAGAGGTAATGATCCGCCCCGGTAAACTGTAACCTTCCGATAAAAATTCCGAAGTATTGTGGACGTTTTATCAACGTCGTATCCACTCCTTCCTGTGCAAAAACAGCTACGGGAAAAACAAAAAGCAGGATTAAGAATAGAAGAAATCGAATCAATGAAAAAGGGATGTAAGAGAGGAAATCGAAATTAAAGATATAAATTATACAGACTAAACGTTCCCATTCCATTACAGCTAATTCGTATATTCGATTTGATTCGTAATTCATTCCGTCATTTAGCCCATTTACCTTATCAATTTCTTATCTTTACGACGGCTCTAAAAGCCGATTTTAATTATGAGCAAAACTGTTTTACCTCAAGCCCGTGAACTATCTGTCAGTGAGATGGCCGGCACACTTATCGGTTCAGAGATCATCAAGCTGGCAGCGGAAGTCAACGAAAAGATCCGTAATGGCGAAACGGTTTTTAACCTTACCATCGGCGATTTTAATCCGAAGATCTTTCCTATTCCTGCCGGATTAAAAAAAGAAATTGTTGATGCGTATAATAACGATGAAACAAATTATCCTGCTGCTGATGGTGTGCTTGAATTGCGTAAAGCAGTTTCCAACCTCATCGAAAAACGCCAGGGATTAAAATACGAGAACAACGAAATTCTCATTGCCGGTGGCGCGCGTCCTGTGATCTACGCAATTTACAGAACGCTGATCGATCCGGGTGATAAAATACTTTTCCCTGTTCCTTCCTGGAATAATAATCACTACACCCATTTGAGCACCGGTGATTACGCACAACAAGTGCTGGTGGAAACCACTCCTGAAAATAATTTCATGCCGACCGCAAAAGATCTTGCGCCGCATCTTTCAGAAGTTGCAATGGTTGCACTTTGCTCACCATTAAATCCGACCGGAACAACTTTCACGAAAAAAGATCTTGAAGAAATCTGCGATCTTATTCTCGAAGAAAATAATCGTCGCGGGCCTGGTCAAAAACCGCTTTATCTTTTGTACGATCAGATCTACTGGGCATTGACATTCGGTGAAGTGAAACATTATGATCCTGTTTCTCTTCGTCCTGAAATGCGCAATTACACGATCTTCGTTGACGGCATTTCAAAATCACTGGCATCAACAGGCGTTCGAGTGGGCTGGGCAATGGGTCCAAAGCCGATCATCGACAGCATGAAATCAATACTTTCGCACGTAGGTGCATGGGCTCCGAAAGCGGAACAGGTTGCAACAGCGAAATTTCTCGAGAACCTTGATCAATACGATTTATTCATTGATGATATTCGTTCGAAAGTAAATGATCGTCTTGTTGCGTTTCATAAAGGATTTCAATCGCTGAAAGAAAAAGGTTACCGTGTAAATTCAATCGCACCGCAAGCCGCAATTTATCTTACAATACAATTTTCTTTGCACGGACAAAAAACACAAGATGGAAAAACCCTTGAAACAACAAAGGATGTAACGAAATACATTCTTGACGAAGCGAAACTGGCTGTCGTGCCGTTTTATGCTTTTGGCGCATCTCCTGATTCTGACTGGTACCGTCTTTCTGTCGGAACATGCAAGCTTGAAGATGTGAAATTAATTATTGAGAGTCTCAACAACGCTCTCGCAAAACTTTCCTGATCTCCCGATCGGGTTCTCTAATGAAAAATAATCGTTATTGTGTTATCATGGCGGGCGGCGTCGGAACCAGATTCTGGCCAATGAGCCGCACTGCCCATCCGAAACAATTTATTGATGTAATGGGCAGCGGGCAAACATTGCTCCAATCCACCTTTACACGTTCGCTGAACATTTGTCCCGTGAAAAATATTTACGTGGTAACAAATGAAAGTTATCGTTCATTGGTAAAAGAACAACTGCCGGATATTCCGGATGAAAATATTCTTTGCGAACCTGCAAGAAAAAATACTGCACCATGTGTTGCTTATGCGGCGTGGAAAATTTGCAGTATGAATCCGGATGCTGTAATGGTTGTTGCACCTTCTGATCACCTGATCACCAAAGAAGATACGTACGTGAAAGCGATCCGTTCCTGCATGACGATGGCAGCGACTGAAGATGCTCTTATCACGATCGGCATTCGTCCAACACGTCCTGATACAGGTTACGGCTATATTCAGTATGTCGAATCGGAACCGCCGCAAAAAGACAAGCGCATTAAAAAAGTAAAAACATTTACCGAGAAGCCGGATCTCGATATGGCGAAATTTTTTCTGCAAAGCGGAGATTTCCTGTGGAACGCCGGCATTTTTGTTTGGAGTGTGCAGAGCATCATCAATGCATTTGAAAGTCTTATGCCCGAAATGGCGCAGATCTTCAGTGAAGGAAAAGGGAAATGGAACACACCTGAAGAAAGCGCTTTCCTGAGAGATGCATATGCACGTTGCAAAAATATTTCCATTGATTATGCCATCATGGAAAAAGCGAAAAATGTTTTCGTTCGCGCTTCCATCATCGGCTGGTCGGATCTCGGAACGTGGGGCTCCCTTTATACACACATTAAAAAAGATGCGAATGGCAATGCAATGGTTGGAAAGCAGGTGATGCTTTACAATTCAAAAAATTGCGTGGTGCATGTGCCGAATGATAAATTGGTTGTCATAGAAGGGCTTGATGATTATATCGTGGTTGAATCGGATAATATTCTTCTCATTTGTAAAAAGCAGGATGAACAGCAGATCCGCACATTTGTTAACGATGTGAAAATTGCAAAGGGAGATAAATTCGTATGAGAAATTTCATTTTGTTTTTAATTCCTGTGCTCATTTTTGTTTCCTGTAAAGAAGAAGCAAAAAAGACAGAGCCAATTGATCCGAAAGGAAAATGGGAATCTGTTTTGCCGTGGGATAATAACACGATCACACTTACCGTTCGTCCCGATTCTGTCATGCTTTTCAAAGCAAAGAAATTACTCAGCGATGGAATAAAATATTTTGTTTCTGTTGGAAAATGGCACGTGGAAAATGACAGCTTCCTGGTAATGGAACAATTTACTGACGGAAGAAAATATGATGCCGAGGATTTGTTTCCCGAGCTTGCACCTACCGCAACGGATACCTTGAACGTAATGGCACTTGAGCTCAGCGCAAAATTCATCCTTACAAAAGACAGCCTTTACGATATCGAACCTTCAGGAAAAAGATCGAAGGAGAAAATCTATATCAGGAAGTAAAAGGGATGTACGAATTACGATGTTCGATGTACGATTTAAGGGGAACGATTAGGGATTTGATTATTTAATCTCGTCGGGATCGAAGATGGTGAAGGAATACGAATATGATTTTACTTTTCCTGCAACTTTTACATTTGAAATTTTTACGGTAATCTTTTTGTTCATGAGCCCGAGCGTTTCAAATCCTTTTTTCTTCTCTGACATATCATAATAATTATATTCGAAATCTTCTTTGATGCCTTTCACTGTCCAGGCAAGTGTTGGATCTCCGTAATTCTTTGTGCCGCGGCTTACAATTGTGGTGGGAAATATTTTATCGCCTGATTTTACTTCTACCGTTGCAACTGAAAAATCTGCGCCGGCCGGAACAGCAAAGCTCCATTTCGGATAAACCACCTGGCAGGGAATAAATCCGCGGAAGGGATAACCGAAATATTCCGGAACAGCTCCGCGAAAAACTGAAGTGTCTTTCGGAACTTCATCATAAGGCGCAAACACACGAACCGCATACGCGCCTGGCGTAGCGCCGAATCCCATTTTATGTGAATCAGAATTCAGCAACCAGCGACGGTGACCTAAATCAGCATTTCCGGCGCCTCCGTCCTGGATTTCATCTGCAATGATGAGCGTGATGCTTTTTTCAACGATGGAAGAAAGATTAGAAGTTGCAGCACCGATCTTTCCATCTGCAGAATAACATTTCATTGCTGCAGAAGGATTATGGCTTAGCGCATCATTTGCATTCATGATCACGGCAGCGGACTGCGCATATTTACACCAAATAGAATCAAGAACGACCTTATCATAAACTCCGGCGAGTCGACGGAAATAATTTATCCGCGTCAACGCATTCGTATACGTTTGCACAGAAACCTTTCCTGATTTGCACGAGGTTCCCTTGCCGGTCCATCCTATTTGTTCGGGCGTTGTAATTTCTGTTGCTACAAAACTTTTCCGGTAATCGTCGGCTGCTTTTTTCTTTGCAATTTCATCTTCATCAGCTGCATGGATGAAAAACAAAACAGGCACAATAAAAAGCAGCGTTAAAGGGATGATTCTTTTCATGCTTTTAAAACGCGAAGAAAAATAAAATAGTATCGGAAAAATCTGATTCTAGAATTGTTTTGGCTTCGGTTCACGACCTTTAACATATCCTCTGAAAGCGCTTGACAAAAAAACATCAGCGCGAACACCGATGATGGAATTTTTCGCATTCACATTCACGAAAAAAGCACCACCGATTCCAACATCATAATAGATCTTGCGAATGTATTGCACTTCAGCATAACCGCCCCACTCTAAATACGGATGGTTATTATCATACACATCAGGAGCCCTGATAAATTTATAACCGGTTGAATAAGCGATACCACCAACAAAAGCAAGATTATACTTTTCCGTTTCTTTTCTATATGGAATCCAGCCCCCGTGAAATTGATAATTATTCCACAAACCGAAATCCTGACCCGACATCATTCCACCGAGCCGAAAATATTGCCTTTTAATGTGAAAATTAATATTTACAGCGAGCACCACCTGCATGTATGGATTTGCAGTATGCCCTGCTACTCCACCTCCACCGCTGAACCAATTATTGTAAACACGAAAACGTTTATCGCCTATAATGATTTCGCGTTTGAAATTTTCCTGCAGCTTATAGGAAGCAGTATCTTGTCCGAAAGAAAATTCCGGGCAGCAAAGCGCTAAAAATAAAACAACAATAATTTTTCGCAGAAACTTCATGCCTTGTTCAGTAGGTCTATGTAAAGATACGAAGGCGCGGTCATTCTTGAATGTATGGAACAGACCTCTTGTATAAAAAATGTGACCAGTTGGAGGAAAGGTTGGTGGTTGTTGGTTGAAAAAGGTTGGTGGTAAAGTAAGTTTGTTACCTGACCACCAACAAAACCGACCACCAACCACCAACCTTTCCCACGCTACTTCAATGTCCCAACCATGTCCTCCGGACGCACCCACTGATCGAATTCTTCAGAAGTAACGTAGCCTAATTCGATAGCGGCTTCTTTGAGTGTTTTATTTTCCTTATGCGCTTTTTTCGCGATCTCGGCAGATTTGTAATAACCGATATGTGTGTTGAGCGCAGTTACAAGCATCAATGAATTTTCCATGTGCTTTTTTATCACCGGTAAATTCGGCTCGATTCCGTCTGAACATTTTTCTGCGAATGAAACACATGCATCACCGATCAGTCGCGCGCTTTGTAAAACATTTGCTGCGATCAATGGCTTAAAAACGTTCAATTCAAAATGTCCGTTCGAACCACCGATAGAAACGGCAACATCATTTCCCATCACCTGCGCGCAAACCATTGATAAAGCTTCAGGCTGCGTCGGATTTACTTTTCCGGGCATGATGGAAGAGCCTGGTTCGTTATCCGGAATAATTATTTCACCGATACCTGAACGCGGACCAGAGCTGAGCATACGAATATCATTTGCAACTTTCATCAATGCAACTGCACAACGTTTTAATGCTCCTGATAATTCAACCATTGCATCATGTGCAGCGAGCGCTTCAAATTTATTCGGCGCGGTTACAAATGGGAAACCTGTGAAGTCAGCAATTTTTTTCGCCACAAGCACATCGTATCCGTTCGGTGTATTCAAACCTGTTCCGACAGCTGTTCCGCCGAGCGCTAGTTCACGAACCATTTCCAGCGCATTTTTCACTGCACGAATGCTGTTCGTAATTTGCTGCACATAACCGGAAAATTCCTGTCCGACAGTTAACGGCGTTGCATCCATAAAATGTGTGCGGCCTGTTTTTACAATGTGATTAAATGCTTTCGCTTTCACATCGAGTGAATCACGTAAACGTTCCAATCCGGGAATAGTAACTTCGCTTACTAATTTATATGAAGCAATGTGCATTGCTGTCGGATAGGTATCGTTTGATGATTGCGATTTATTCACATCATCATTCGGATTCAATACTTTTTTCTCGTCGGTGAGTTTTCCGCCGGAGATAACATGTCCGCGATAAGCAATTACTTCATTCGCATTCATATTGCTCTGCGTACCGGAACCCGTTTGCCAGATCACCAATGGAAACTGATCATCGAGTTTGCCCGCTACAATTTCATCGCACACCTGCGAAATCAAATCTCGTTTCTCTACATCCAACACACCGAGCTCATGATTCGCATGTGCCGCTGCTTTCTTCAGGTAACCGAATGCGTAAATAATTTCCTTCGGCATACTTCCTTCCGGACCGATTTTGAAATTATTTCGTGAACGCTCAGTTTGTGCGCCCCAATATTTATCGGCAGGTACCTGTACCTCGCCCATGGTGTCTTTTTCGATGCGGAATTCCATAACATTTATG
>JBKJMR010000481.1:0-2872 GCA_046596275.1 Bacteroidia bacterium
CGAAAAGCTGGAATCGGAAGATCTTTTTTCGCGGGCTGAAAAACTTACTGCACTGGCAGAATATTGTGAATTAGATACGCTCGGAATGGTTAGAATATTCGAGGTATTGGAAAATTCGATTATTTGAAGATTCGATATTAGAATCACGGATGATGAGTTTTATTTTCGAATTCTCAAATATTCGAATTTCTAATTAATGTAATTCTCAACATTAATATTAATCTCTTCACCATCCCTGGCAATCGCGTAGCTGAACTTTTTATTTACTTTATTCATTGAGCTGCTTTCGATAATGTCTTTGTAACGTTTCCATTGTTCTTTGCTCATCTTTTCACCATTCACTTTCATATAGCTGCCATTGATCTTGAACATATAATGTGCGGTGTCTTTGATAAGACCATCTTTGAATAATGTTTTTTCAATGGTCTGCATCAGCGAATCATTAAAGCTCCAATGAACCATTTCCGACTGCATTTGAGCAAGTTCTGCTTGCATTTGAACAAGCTCCGCCTGCAAAGGTTCTATTGATGGCAATGGTGACAAAGGTGGCAACGGCTCCATCATTCCTACTGCATTTTGTTCTTCATCCCTGCAAATTGAAATGATTAAAAGCGGGTTGACTTTATACGCTGAATTTTGTTCTATAATTTTCTTGTACTTCGCATGTAATTCTTTGCTTTGTTTTTTTCCGTCCACCATCAGCGAATGATTATTCAGCTTGAAAGTGAAGGTGGAGGTGTCACTTATCAATCCATCTTTCAGCAATGCTTTTCCGATAATAGAAGTGAGCGTATCATTTGGATGGCTGCAACATCCTGCGGGTGGTGCGGGTGGAGCCGGCGGGATTGGGTGCGTAAATCTGAAACCTTCAGGAGTAGGCATCGGCGGAGTTGCTGCATAGGCAGGTGTTGCTTCCTCGTCATTGCTTGAATAGGCATACACATACGAACTGTCATTTGACGTATTGTAATAGACAGCAGTATTGTTGCCGTTATCAATCACTTTAATTTTTGTTCCGTTTTCGGTTTCGATGGTGGTAACAGAAGCAGCTTGTCCATCAACAACAGTTTTTGTAGTTGATGTTCTCGGTGTATCTGCTGCTGTTTCAATATCCGGAACTAGCGCATTGGAAGAAAGTTCAGATTTCGGTTGGTGATTTTTAGTTGCAGCAATTTTATCTCCGTCGGAGTTCCAAACGAAAAAGCTAACGAGCGCTGCGGTGAATGTAGTTGTCATGATGATAATGGAATTAAGATGAAATTTCAAAAATGCTTTGGTGAAAATTCCTTTCGATGCGCCAACAGCTGTAATGCCCAGCGCAGCCTGTGCAATTACAAACTTCTCCACGTTTTCGAGCGGCACCTCCACGGGCATCTTGCGCATGTGCGCGAACAGCTCGTCTGTATTTCTATTTGTATTCATTGGGATGACTATAATAGGGTGAATAGCGTTTTAGTTGAAACTCTCTTTTCTGTTTGTCCGTCTTCCATTAATCCCCGCAGCTTGTCTCTCGCACGACTCAATCTTGTTTTTGTCGCTCCTGCTGTAGATTCCTGCATCACTGCAATTTCTTCAATCGAGAATCCTGAAATTTCAAACAGCAGGATGGCTTCTTTATCTTTCACCGGCAATTGATTCAACGCGAGATGGAGGTGATGAATATCCATAGCAGTTTCCGCATCAATGTTTTTCGATTCCAATTTCCGGGAATCTTTTTCATTGTATTGTCCGCTGAATTTTTTCCGCCGCAAATGATTCCTGATAATATTATTTGCTGTTGCAATTAAATATCCCAGCAGCTTTTCTTTTTCGCGTATTGTATGAAAACGTTGGAGCGTTGCCAGCACTGCTTCCTGCACAAGATCTTCCGTCTCCATTAATCCATACGCATGATTGCTGCAATAGCGCACAAACCGCGTGTGAATTGGCTGGTAAAGCTTCAAAAATTCCTCGTGTAGGGCGTCGGCCATTTTTTAACTGTTCCTTGTTATGCTTAAAGTAGCTTAAAAGAGGGAAAGGTTACAGGGGATTTTGTTAAATGGGGAGATTTTCTTGTGAACGGGGAATTCAAAATTCAAGATTCAAGATTGGATAATTCGAATATTCGATATTCGGTATGGATTCCAAGAGGCGGAAAGTAAATTAATATCCTAATGGTTCTCTGCTTGTATGTATTATCCTTACGACTCGAATTTCCTTTGCTTCAATATTTATTTGGTAGGTGATTCTATAGCTATAAACAACAAATGCTCTGAATTCTTTTTCCCGGGGATCTTTTAGTTTATCTGTTTCGCAAATGAGAGCATTTGTTTTTATGACGCGCAACCTGGATAAAACAGCTTTCTTTACAATCTTAAGTGCTTCAGTGCTTTGATTCGATAAAAAATCAAGAATTCCTTTGAAGTCATTGAGAGCGTTTCTGCTCCAAATAATTTTGAAAGTGATTTTTTTTACCATTTAGATAATTCCTTAATGGCATCTTTTTGAGTTATAAAGTTTCCTTTTTCAATCTGAGCAACGGCATCATTAATTTCTTTATTGTATTGCTTTTTAGAAATTCGCTTTGGTTCATTATCAACATTTAAAAAATTCTTAACCATTTCCAGGAGCAGAGTTTGCTGCTGAATAGTTAATAAGGGCAAATAATTATCAAGTTGTTTTTTTATGGCTGTAGTAGTCATTCGTAATAAGTTAGTATTCAAATTTACAAAAAAAACAGCGAACGATCCTGCGCCATTAGTTCCATATCCAATCTAAATCTTTGAGATTTAATACCCCGTAACCAAATACATACAAATTAACCCCAACATCAAAATAAGGATCAGTCCATTTATTAGTGATAACCTGATAACAGGTCGGGCCGTTGTTAATT
>JBKJMR010000141.1:0-3493 GCA_046596275.1 Bacteroidia bacterium
GACCCATTCTAAAATAGTGTGATTAATTCCTAAGCCATTCCCATCTCGCCTATCCCGCCATCCTTCTTCTACCACTCCTGAGGCTGTCGAAGGACCACAACCTCTTTCTCTCGAACACCAACCTCTTTTCACCACCAGCCATCAACTTTTTTTCACCAAAACCACCCGCACCAAATTGCATAGTCCTCGTATCTCTCATATACACGCGCAGTGGTGGCAAGTCTATTTCTTTCCCATTCGGGCCAATCGCTTTTATATTTTCAAACATCAGGATGCCTCCGCTTTTCTTTACATCCATCGAATCGATTTTCCGTTTCATCTGCGGCGTAAGCTGGTAACCTTTTGCGCTCAGCGTATCGAACTTCTTTCCGTTCTTAATATAGATCTTGAAAGAAACAACCTGGTATTTATCCGTTCCGTATTTCTGCTTGCATTGCAACCTTCCCATCGCAAGAACCGTGATTTTATCAATAACCGAATCATTCGGAACACCATCAAGCGTTACGCGAGGAACTTCTCTACCGAATAATTTGTAGGTGTAGGTCAGCGCAATTTTTTCTGTTCCGTTTTTCAGCTTTTCATAGATCACAAGAATCGCGCTTGTGCCTGTTGTTGCTTTGAAATTATAAATGGAGTCTTTTTTTTCAATCGTCCCGCCCTTCAATTCCATGCGTCCCAGCTTATTCTTGCCGGTGTATTTTATCTTGAAAAAATTATCCTCGTTCAAATACAAAAACGAACGCTCAGGAAGCAATGTGATTTTTGTTGCAATAGTTTTTACAACCAGCGTGTCACTCTGCGCACGAAGCTGAAAAAGTCCGGCGAACAGAAATAGAAAGAGGAAAATGCGTTTGGGGATCATTTTATAAAACTAAGAAAAGAAAGGGGACGGAAAAAGAAAGGGGACGGGGGGACGGAAGAAAAGGGGACGAAAAGGGGACGAAAAGGGGACGAAAAGGGGACTAAAAGGGGACGAAAAGGGGACGGAAAAAAAGGGACGAAAAGGGGACGAAGAGACAGAAATTTTTCATACTTAACTTTTTCGTCCCCCGCCCCCTTTTCGTCCCTGCGTCCCCTTTTTTTATTTAAATGCCAATTCCCAATGCCACTCTCGCCTGCTCTGCGGTTTTCAAATCTTCGGCGCTTACGGTCATTGTCAAATTCGCTTCTGTTTTCCCGACTATCGCTTGCAAATCGGCATCACTGCATATGGCCAACTTTCCATCTTGCGTTACTGCCCACAATAAATTTTCAGCATCAGGATTGAATTGAAAATTAGCGAGGTCGCGGGCGTAATAAGTGTAGACTGCATTCTTGCCTTTTTCAACGAGGATAACATGATTAACAACCAACGGCTTTTTCGTGCGACTGTCCAACAGCTTTACAAATAATGTTTCACCTACCGGTAAGCTCAACGGACAATCAGAATTCCAAATGCCAAAATCGTTGATAATGAATTCACGCACTACCATGTCTTCCTTCTCCGCGTTGCGACTAATAACCGAGCGGCGTTCAAGCGCAGACCGCATTGCCTGGTCGTTGTCAAAAATACGCCGGGCATCTGCATTCAATAATTTTGCTTCAAGCGATTTGTCATCAGCGGCAGTTTTATCATTGATCGCTATTAACGCAGCCTGGTAAGCAACATATTTTGCATCGTACACTTTTTTCGCTGCGGCGTAATCTTCTGCATTTACAACCACATCAGTAATGTAAGTACGTGTTATCACTCCGTGCGTAAATGTTACGGTGTATGTTGCTCCGTCGGTGTTACGCATAATGCTTACATCTTCCCAGGTAATTTCTTTATCCTTTTTATCATAAGGCGTTTTTTCATCGTCCACCTGGAAACGCACTCCTTTGTAAGAAGCCAATTCAGGAAATTCAGCCGGCTCAAAACCGATCACAAAACTCGGCTTTTTCTTATCCGCCTTTTTCACTTCAAGCGGCGGAGAAACAGATGCAGTACCTTTTCCTTTTGCAAGCGCATTGCCTTTTGTCGTGTCTTTCGCAAATCCAACAATTACTGCTTTATCCTTCGCAATAAAATCCCAATTCTTCTTCACCGTATCTAAATAATACACATTGAATTTTTCCTCCGAAGAATTAGAAGCCATCGCTATTTTCACCGGCGCATTCGGATTTGCTTTCAGCGGTTTCCCATTCTGCCATGCTGTAATTTCTAACATTCCCGCCGATTCAAAATGATACTTGATTCCTGCAGAATCGTACGTCATTGGAATTCCTGCGAGAAAGATATCAGCAGTGTTATGAAATTCGCGGTAACGTATTTCTACATCACCTTTTACTACGTTGCCGGCGCTGTCCAAAAATCCACCTTCAGGAACACGAATGAGTGAGCCGGTATTGTAAATGAATTCGCCACCTTCAGCAGCATTCATTTTATACACCGTGTCTGCTACATCTATTCCGTTAAAAGCCGGTTGAACATAGGCAGTTTTCGCTGCAGCATCTTCTTCATTCGACATGAAATAAGCGCCAACACCTATCACAAGTCCCAACGCAACCACGCTCATATAAAATGTGCCGGTTTTGTAAAAAGGTGGCTTCGCTCCAGAATACGATTTTAAAAACGCATCGAAATCCTGCCCCTTCGAGATGTCAGCATCCGTTAACGGTTTACGGTTACGATTTATGTTATAGTTTGTCATGATAATTATGATTGTAATCCGGTGTAAATTATTTTCAGTCGTTCGAGCAATCGGTATACTCTTGCCTTAGCAGCAGTTTCAGAAATATCGAGCACATCGCACACATCTTTAAAAGATCGTTTTTCAAAAAAGCGCATTTCAAGCAGTTGAATTTCTTCCGGCTCCAGCTGCTGCATCGCACTCATCAGCCTCGCATCGGTCACAGCAGTATTTTCCTCGCCCAATTCACCGAGCACTTCAGCAACTTGCGTGTCATCAATGTTTATTGCCTGGCGCACTTTCGAGCGGCGATAAAATCTGCTCAGCTCATTCAATGCAATCCGGAACAGCCATGCCGAAAAAGGTACTCCCACAGATTTATACTTGCCTATATTTTCCAGCGCAGCAATAAATGTTTGCGCGGTTATATCGTAGGCGTCATCTTTTGTTTCTACGCGTTGGTACACAAATCCTAAGATTCGGGCGTAGTAACGGTTGTACAGGGGAGCAAACTTTGCAGGATTCCCCCTGGCGGCGTCGATTTCCGCTTCCTCTGCGGTAATCTGTTCCCGGCTGGCGTGATATTTAGTTTCGATACTCATGGCATTGCCTTTTGCGGTAAGATACATGGCCGGTATTCTCTGGTCTGCAGGAATAAGGCATAGGGTTAACAAAAGTGACGCGAAGGTGGGGAAAAATGTGCAAATGTGCTGATTTGCTAATGTGCAAATAGCAATGTGAAGATGAAATGATGTGTAAATGTGCAGATAAAATAAGGTGATTGATTGGATGCGAATGAAATCCGAAAGCTATTTTAAGCATAAAAAAACCTCAAAGATCAA
>JBKJMR010000229.1:0-7904 GCA_046596275.1 Bacteroidia bacterium
ATAGCGGCGTATCGTTCAGCAATGTATGGAACGACAATACTTTCACTTATTCGCCAAAACAATTATCCTTTCCGAACCAGGATACGGGCTATGCAATTGATTACGGTGGTCTGACGCTTCGTTCAACCAATGGTGGTGCTTCGTGGTCACCTATAACCAATCCGGCCACAGGCGGGTTTTATGATCTTTATTTTATCGATGGAAAAAAAGGGTTTGTTTGTGGTGGCGATGGATTCAGTTCAGGCTGGATACAAGCCACAACAAATGCCGGAGCTACCTGGAGCCCTGCTCATACTTCTCCGATAACATTTAATTGCATGGATTTTCCAAATGATAACGTTGGGTTTGCCGGTGGGCAAAACGGAACCGTTTTAAAATATACAAATACAATAACAGGAATTGAAGCTGAAAAAAATATAAAGGTAATTTCTGTTTTCCCGAATCCGTCGAATGATGGAAGATTTACAATTGATTTGGAAGATCATTCATGCAAAGAAATTATAATGTATAATAACGTTGGACAAATTTTATCAATTGATAATCAGCCGATGGTTAAAGGAAATCAATTCGCTGTTGAAGGATTAAGTCCTGGTATTTATTTTGTGCGAATATTGTTTGATAGTGGCGATTCTGAAATGAAGCAAGTGATTGTCTTGTGATCACAAAAATTATTTAATGTTCGGCCTTCTTTCTTTTTATCTTGCAAAAGATGAGAAAGGCGACCACTTCATTCTACAATAAATACACCAACACCCAGTGGTTATTTATTTTCGTCACCTTCCTTTTCATTCTCAAACTTTCCCTTTTACCCTTTGTACACGCCGTTGATGCCGACGGAATAACCCGCGTACTCATGGCGAAACAATGGACCGAAAATCCATCTGTTATCAAAGCCGGAAACTGGCCGCCGTTGTATTTTTATTTAATGGGAATGGCTTTAAAGATTTACAACAATCAGTTTTATGCGCCGATCGTTGTAACTATCTTTTTAAGCATCGGCACACTGTTCCCGCTTTATTTTTTGATGCGACGACTTTTAAATGAATCTACTGCGCTGCTGATGTGCATCGTATTTTCACTATCGCCGATTGTTTTTCGGGTGAGCTTGTTGGCGCTTTCGGAAACGCCTTCCATCTTTTTTATAATACTTGCTGCGAATGTGGTTGCGAAAGGATTAATGGAAAAATCTAACAGGCAGATTTTATTTGCAGGTTTGCTCATGAGCATTGCAGGTGGTTTCCGTTATGAAAGCTGGATCATTTCGCCGTTTGTCGCTTTGATCATTGCTTACCGCTATTCTTTTAAACAAGCCTTGATTTTTATTTTTCCTGCATTGCTGTTCCCGCTTTATTGGATCGCTTCAAATTATTTCAGCAGCGATACATTATTCAGCAGCTTCACCTGGGCGGCAGATGGAATTAAATCAAACACCATTCATTCGTTTGAAGATCTGCTGAGAAGGATTTGGTGGTACCCGGTTTCACTTGTTTTTGTTTTCGGTCCGGTTGGATTTTATTTTTTCCTGAAAGAAGCAATTATCATTTGCAGAAACAGGAAAACAAATCGCACTGCATTTTTATTTTTTCTCCTGTTCATTGGATTTTTAATTTTCTTCCTGGTCAATTGTTTAAGCGGAAGCTTGCTTACACAACATCGATTTACTTTAACATTGTATCTTTTAGCTTTTCCGTTTATTGGGTTTTATTTTAGAGATCACACGGAAAAGAAATTGAAAATGGCTTTGGTGATTTCATTAAGTTCTTTTGCTCTTTCGTTTATTTATAATTCAAGCGGTATTCGTCCGGTGCCACGATTAAAAGATCACGAAACTGAAAAAGTTGCAGCTGCAATTAAAAATAACAGCTCACCAACTTCCGGATTAATAATCGACAGCTGGGGTTTTGAGAATACCTATTACTTAGCTTTTATGTCGGGATTGCCACAGCAGAGCATTGCCGTTTTTGATGACAATCCAAACAGTGTAAGTTTAGAGCTCGGTCATGCCATTGCAGTTTTCAATGAACATCCGAAGGGACTAATTCTTTTTCATAAGAATGGAAAGCTCGCAGGTGAAATGAGGATTACAGGAAATGAGCTCCTGGTTAAAAGCACCGGTCAGCGGGTAATGCTTGAATTAGTTTTATCATCAGGAGAAATTATTCTTTATAAGTATCAAAGTCATTAAATTTATAGTTCAATTCTATTTATAAATTATGCGATCGCTATTCTTATATCTTCTTTTATTTATTTTTCCTGTAGTTGCTATTTCACAACAGCGTTTCGAAATAAGTGTGCTTCGAAATATCCGGGATGGAAAAATCAAACAATATGAAACAGTTGAAATAGGAATCCGTATTCCAACACAGGAAAGAATGTTCCGCACTTTTCTTGATGACAATACGAAAGGTGTGAATCCTTACCAGCAGAATTTTCTGCGAATGCAATTTATTTGTCATGGTAAAACATATACAGCAAATGCATTCTATATGCAGGATGCGGTTGCGGATGAAGCACAAAATAAATACATCGTTTCGGATGCAGAATGGCCATGGCGCGTGCGGTTTGCTGTTCCTGATACAGGAGAATGGCAATCGCTTATTCTCATTGGTGAAGATGTGAAAATGTCAAATCCGCAGGCTTCCGGAATTTCTTTCACATGCATTCCCGGACCGCATCATGGTTACCTGCAGCTTGCTCCTGATCAAAAACATTTTCAGTACACAGATGGAACTCCCTTTTTTGTGCTCGGACAAAATATTACCTGTGCAGATGATCCGGTGCTGCGTGGTCGTGCTATAATTCATCCTGTGTACATTACCGGTTATTATGATGTTTATCATTACTTAAATAATCTTGCGGACAATGGTGGAAATTATGTGCGTATCGGAATGGCGCCGTGGAGCACCGGCATTGCTTACCATGCGGATAATGTTTACCTGCAGGATCGTGCTTGTGCACTGGATAGCATGATGCGTATTGCTGAAGCGCGCGGTTTGCATGTGCAGCTGGCAATCGATCTTACGAATGTGATCTGGAAAGAAAATGTTCCGGGCTATTGGACGGTTGCTGGTCCTTCTCCTTATAAAAAACCGGGAATGACAGATGCAGATATGTTGAATGACAGTGCTGCGCTTGCTTCGTTTTATCAATATGTGCGTTATGTTTATGCGCGATGGGCTTTTTCTCCAGCGGTTGGCTCAATAGAAATTCTTGGTGAGCAGGATAAATGGCAGGGTTATGCCGGCAGAGAAAACTACTTCACAAATTTTATTGAGCATATCGACAGCATGATAAAAAATGAGTTCGGCGACAAGCATCGGTTAATTACAACGAGCATTACCGATCACACACACTATGATCGTTTCAGCAGTCGTTCGATCAGCTATATCGACAGGCATCATTATGACAATGATTTCAGGTGCAATCAAAAACGTTTTGATATTATTCATTCCCGCGCTATTGAAAGGCATCGCAAACCTTTCCTGTTTGGTGAAATGGGAATGATCAACGGACCGGTAAACGACAGTGATGCGGATGATTTTGAATATTGTAATGATGTCAGCTATCACAATGCAATCTGGTCGATGTTTTTTATGGGCGGTGCAGGAACAGGATTATATTGGTGGCAATGGAAAAACGATTCGTACAGGGCAAATACGTTTCCTGCGTTGCGGTTTTTCCTTGATACGGTAATTGCAAAAACAAAATTTGTACGTTATGAAGAATGGGACAAAAATGGTTTGGAAACTTTTTACGAAGTTGATTCCGCAAAATCTGTTGCAGTAGGCTGGGTACACAATACAAGCTACTGGTGGGGAAATATGATGCAGGATTGTCGCGACAGGAATGGTAAAGAAAAAATATTACCAAAAGACAATGATAAAGCTGATAAGCCTGAAAATCGCACAGGAAATATTTTTATTGTAAAAGGTTTGCAATCGGGGAAAACATACCGTGTTACATTTTATTCCACTCGTGAAAAGGGTGTTGTGCTGCAAACTGCTTTTTACAAAACCAATGCACTGGGAAAAATTAAAATTCCATTTCCCGCACAAGCTGATTGTGCTTTCAAAATTGATTTGTAATTAATTCACCGAATCTCCGGCACTATCCATTGCATCTTCATCTTCTTCATTCACCTTAACAGGCGCTTTCGGAATGGTAAGACCGATCAGTTTCATTTGTGATTGAAACTGCTGTGACAATTCTGTATTGCCATAAATATCCGCCATTTCCACAAGTGAGAGCATACCTTCTTTAGCAAGCGAACCTTTATAACCCGGAGGAATATTCATCGTTTGATACCAGCGCATTGTAGTGAAATATTCTTTGAATGCAATTTTAGAAAGCTCTTCTGCCAGCTTCATGTCTTCTGCATAATAAGCCGCATTGATCATATCGAGCCATGCATTGTCGGGAGCAATTTGTGAAGCAGGAATTTCCGAAGTGCATTTTTTAATTACTGCAATTGCCTCTGCATATCTTTCTTCTTCCGCAAGCGCATTTGCAAGCACTGAACAAGTAAAACGCATCGGGTCAGAAAACATACGCTGTGTAGTTTCATCCGCATACACATCCGGATCTTTTAATCCGCCGTAACCGAAATTCATGACGAGATTGTATGTTTTATCTAAATCTACCAATGGACGCTGGCGTAAACTTTTTTCTTCCCGCTTGTTTTGATACGGCACTAAACGATACGCTAAACCTTCGAGCTGCAAATGATCATCCAGTCCGGCATAAGCATTCACCGGCATATTGATTGCAAAATATACAGGGCGTTTCCAGTTATTATGCGCGATAAAATCAAGAATGGCGATTTGATCTTTCAGGATATAATTTCCACGCAATCTCCAAAAAATGGTATCCTGCAGGGAAGAGGCAGACCCTTTATATTTTCCCTGCGCAATGAAATTTTCTTTGTTGACAGGTAACGAAGTATTTCTTGTTGGAAGATAGTTTATTGTATCACCGCCATCGCTGATATAAAACGCATCCTTATCGGTGGAAGTGAACAAGTCAACCATGTCTCGCAGGTCAAGTGTGTCGGTCGTTTCTTCCGAGATATAAATGAGATCGCGTGTTCCGTCGCGGTATTGCCAGTGCGATAAGCTTATCGGTAACGGATCAGAAGTGTATTGTTTCTTTTTTGCCTGGTCGATATACCAGTCGCTGCCCAAAAGCGAAATACAAATGATGCGGATATCGCGACGTACACCTAAAACTTCCTGCGCATACCAAAGCGGGAATGTATCATTATCGGCGTAAGTGAAAATGATTGCATTTTTCTCACACGAATTCAGGTAATTGATTGCAATGTCTTCTGCGACTGTTCTGCCTGAACGATTGTGATCATCCCAGTTTTGTTGCAATAAAAGTAGTGGAGAAATTACACTGCAAGCCATTGCAACCGAAACAGCGTTAACAGCAGTCAGCTTATTTTTTATCAATTCATAAATGCCGATCACACCAAGCCCGATCCAGATGGAGAACGCATAAAAAGATCCGACGTATGCATAATCACGTTCACGAGGCTGCCCGATCGTTTGATTGAGGTAAAACACAATTGCCAATCCTGTAAAAAGAAAAAGCAGTAACGTCACAACAGCATCACGTTTTGCTTTTTTGATGTGCCAGTAAATTCCGAAAATGCCAAGCAAAAAAGGAATTGCGAAATAACGGTTTCTTGCTTTGTTGTTCCGTTGCGATTCAGGAAGCAGATCCTGGTCGCCCAAACGCATACTATCCAAAGGCGAAAGCCCTGTCAGCAAATTTCCTTCCGCATCATTTCCTGTTCCCGAATGATCATTCTGCCTTCCCATAAAATTCCAGAAGAAATAACGCATGTACATCCAGCTGCATTGATAGGTGGCAAAAAAACGAATGTTATCACCAAGGGTGGGAATATTCTCAACTGCGGTAATTTTTCCGTTGTCGTCTTTAAAAACAACAGTATCACCATCTACGCCCAGTCCCCAGCTTTTGTATTGTGACGCATCACCTTCACTCCACATACGCGGAAAAAAAGTGCAGCCACGTTTATCATAATTAGCAATCGTATTTTTTCGCGCATCGCTGATCACATACGTTTTATTTTTTTCATCCTGCACATAAACAGGATTTCCATCGAGATAAGGTGTTTTTGTATCGAGCGGCGTATTATAATTCTGTCCGTATAACAATGGCCAGTCGCCATACTGCTCCCGGTTCAAATAAGAAAGTAAGCTGATTGCATTCGAAGGATTATTCTCATTGATCGGTGTTCCTGCCTGCGCACGAATAACAAGAATAAAAAAGCTGGAATAGCCGATAAGCAAAACAGTAAAACAAAGCAGCGCCGTATTCATCCAAACAATTCTTTTGCGCCATGAAAAATACAATCCGCCTGTCAACAGAATAATGAGCGCGGCAAAATAAAATAGTGTTCCTGAGTTAAAATTAAATCCAAGCTCATTGACAAAAAACAATTCTGTTTTCCCGGCAAGCTTTACAATTCCGGGAATGATAATATCCTGTACGCCACCCAGCATTGCCACAGCGATTACAGAAGTAATGATCATTCCTTTGACAGAAACTTTTCTTTTGCGGAAATACCAAATGAAAACCAATGCCGGAATCGTCAGTAAATTCAACAAGTGAACGCCGATAGAAAGTCCGATCATGTAAGCGATAAAAACCAACCAACGATCGCTGTGTGGTTCATCTGCGACATTTTCCCATTTGAGCATGGCCCAGAAAACAACTGCAGTAAAAAGTGAAGATAAGGCATAAACTTCACCTTCAGCAGCAGAAAACCAGGCGGTGTCTGTAAATGCATATGACAACGCACCAATTGCTCCGGCAGAAATGATAAGAGCGAATTTTACTTTTGAAAAATCTTCAGCAGTTTTTAAGAGCACTTTTTTCGCGAGATGTGTAATGCTCCAGAAAAGGAACAGCACCGTAAACGCACTTGCAAGCGCCGACATGATATTAATGCTTGCTGCAACATTTTCAGTATTGCCGAATGTAAAAAGCGAAAAAAATCTTCCGAGCAAAAGAAAAAACGGCGCTCCCGGTGGATGACCGGCTTCAAGTCCGTAAGCGCAGGCAATATATTCACCGCAGTCCCAAAAACTTGCTGTTGGTTCGATAGTAAGACAATAAATTATGGCAGCGAAAATAAAAACAGCCCAACCGGCTATTAAATTATATTTTCTGAAAGTAGTGGCGTTTAACATTGGCGGCAAAGATACAGTATCGGAATATACCCGACGAAATTTTACCAGCCAATGGCGCTAAGGAAAAACAACACGAAAAATGCGAATATCAGAACGGCGACAATAAGCATTCCTATAAATGCAAACAGGCATATTCGTCTGCCGGCTTCGATGATGGCAAGATTTTCTTCTACGCATTCACCATCTGCAAGCACCTTTTCAATAGCAAAAACCGAAATCAAAAGAGTAACAAGACACATAATAAAACCAACACCGATTATAATGCTGAAAACGGAAGTCAGCGACAGGTAGTAAACCGCCATTGCCGAACGATGAGGTTTACAGCCTTTTGCCGCCATTGATATTCTCGCCTCCGAATACGTCATTCGTTTACCTGGATCGGTACGGAGTGATTTTTGAACCAGGCGGATAGATTCAATTTTCTTTCGGAGCTTTTCCGTGCGTGTTACTGGAGTCGCTGGTTTTTGTTCGGCAGGAAGAATTGTATCTGGTTGTGCAGACGGTGTGCATTCAAAAACTTCCTTTCCGGATTGTGTGATATTCTTTTCTTCGCGAACTTCAGGAGGTGAAAATGATTGCGCACGATTTTTTTCCATGTACCAGCCATGCCTGTACAGTCGCTTTTCCATATTGCAGGAGGTGGCTGTCAACAACAAAAGAACAGGAAAGAGAAAGAAGAATAGG
>JBKJMR010000240.1:0-3031 GCA_046596275.1 Bacteroidia bacterium
AAATACCAGATCGGTTATTCGTTTTTTAAAAAAATAGATGGGAACTGGACGCTCATCCGCGATTTCGGATATATTGACCGCTATGAATTAAATGTTCCGCCTGCGGGATTGGAAGCGTCAGGACAAAAGAAAGCTGCGCATGAAGAATATCATTGTCAGAATGGTGTGCCGACGCAGTTTGAGGCGTTTTTTCGGATGGATGTTTATAAGAAATAGTGGGTGGTAAAATAATTGTAGAGACGCGATGCCTCGCGTCCGTGTAATGAAAATTTCCCATTTTATTTTTCGTGTGTGCTGATGAATCTGTGTGAAATGTCCTCGCAGATTTTCGCAGCGTCTATGTAATGCAATTTCCCATTTAATTTTGTGTGTGGTAATGTTGAATCTGCGTGAAAGGTTTCTAGCAGATTTTCGCAGAGTCCGCGGAAAGAGCGCAGATGGTTTTTGCAATCACCAATCCTAAAAATGTACGATGTACGAATTATGATGTACGATGTATTTTATTTATCACCAATCACCTCCGCCGCGGCGGACACCAACACCCCTCACAACTTCAGCTCCTCATTCGGATCCCAAAAGTGATTTTTGAATCCGGCGATTTTATCCTTTGACACTTTTATTCCTTCTTTTTCTAAAAGCTTCTGCATCATCTCCGGTGGATTGAAATGATTTTTTCCCGTGAGCATTCCTTCGCGGTTAACTACCCGGTGTGCGGGAACAGGTGAGTGATGTGAGTGCGATGCGTTCATTGCCCAGCCAACCATTCGCGACGAACCTTTTGTGCCGAGGTATTGTGCGATGGCGCCATAGGTGGTTACGCGCCCGGGTGGAATGAGCCTTACGACTTCAAACACCATGTAAAAAAAATCTGATCCTGGTTTGGCTTTCATTGCGTGGTTGCCTGGGATTTTAGAAAACCGGAAAGGACACTTTTGTATTCATCAGCATCATAATTAAAAAAATCTTCATGTGCTGCTCCGTTAAAAATATGAAGAGATTTGTTTGCAGAACCTATTGCTGTAAAAATCTTTTGCATTTCTTCTAACGGAATTTGTTTTTCCTTGTCACCGGAAAGGTAAAGAACGGGACCTTTGTATAAATGCATACGATCAACAGGTGAAAGTTGATTCATGTTTGCATTAATTTTTTGTTCTGTAAAAAAATAAGCCGGCCAGAATAAAGCACGATTGAATCCCGAATCAAAAATGCGATGTGCAAATGCATGATCAATATTATCATAGCTCGATTCCATAATTACAAAGCTATAATCGGTAATTGAATCGAACGAATAAGCAATCGTTGCCGCACCGAGTGAGCAGCCATGCACCGCAATAGCTGTATAACCTTTTGATTTCAGCCAATTGTACCATGCGATCAGATCAAGCCGTTCATTCCAGCCAAAGCTGATCACATCACCTTCACTTTTTCCAGTTGCGCGAAAGTCGGGAAGCAAAACAGAAAACCCTTCATGCAGGTAAAGGACGGCCCGCTCAGTCATCATACTGCTGTTAGCGCCAATGCCCGGCATCAGGATGACGATCTCATTTTTATTGATTCCGCTCAGCCATGCATTTAGTTTCAGGTTGTCGCTGCTCTTTATATTGACTTGTGTTACGCTGAATGAGTCAATAGAAAGAATGGCGGGATAATCAGAAGGTCGTGCGCCGGTTACCTGTATAGAAAAATAGTACCCGAGGCCGATCCAGCTGATGAAAAAAACGATGATTGTGTAAATCCAGAATTTGCGGCGGGGAAACTTCATTCCCCCTAATTTACGCCGAAATAATTTAACGTATCGTATCAAACTTAACATGCGCTTAATGAAGCAGCAATATGAGGGGGATACATTCGTAGCCGTGATAACCAGCAGCGTTAACGGATCAAAGGAAACTTACAGGGTGATGTTAATCGACCCTGATGAGCATATTTTACTTTCTCTTAAAGGTATTTTAGAGAATGCGGGATACAATGTCCTCTGTACAGATAATGGCAAAGATGCGATCGAGATGGCGAAAAAGTTTCTGCCTCATCTCGTTGTGCTTGATGTGGTGGTGCCGGGAACAGATGGTATTGAAATTTGTCATGACCTGAAATCGATTCCCGTGCTTCAGAAAACATTGATCGCTTTTTATACTAATCGCGGCGAAGATTATTCGCAGATAGCGGCTTTTTCGGCTGGTGCGGACGATTATATTATCAAGCCGGTGCGCGCGAATGTATTGGTAATGCGTGTGAAGGCAATCTTAAAACGTCACCGTTCCAAAGAGCTGCTGCGATCTGTGCAGGCCGGTGCAATTCGTATTGACAGGGAGCGTTATATTGTTTTCCGTAATACAGAAGAAATTATCCTCCCGAGAAAAGAGTTTGAGCTGCTTGCTTTATTGCTCGGTTCTCCACGTAAAGTTTTTACACGCCAGGAAATTTACCGTGAAATATGGAGTGGTGAATTTGGCGGGAAAAACCGTACGATTGATGTGCATGTGCGTAAGCTCCGTGAAAAAATCGGCGAACAATATATCAAGACTGTAAAAGGAATCGGTTACAGCTTCGAAACAAACTGATCCGGCAACCCCGGACATTTCCTGCGCATGGATTTAGTGACTGGGTGATTTGGTGTCCGCCGCGGCGGAGGGTGATTGAAAAGAGTAAAAAATAAAATGGGTTGTAAGAGAAATCTTACAACCCATTTTATTTAATCTAAACTTCTTAAATGAGCGCCTGGTATTTTGTGCGAATAATCACCCTCCGCCGCGGCGGACACCAAATCCCAGTTACTAAATCTTAACGCGCTGATATATTTCTAAACTTCTTAAATGTGCGCCTGGTATTTTGTGCGAATAATCACCCTCCGCCGCGGCGGACACTAAATCATTAAATCACTAAATCCCCCGCGCTGCT
Organism: Bacteroidia bacterium; assembly: GCA_046596275.1. Lineage (GTDB taxonomy): Bacteria > Bacteroidota > Bacteroidia > Palsa-965 > Palsa-965. The sequence goes on from JBKJMR010000240.1 coordinate 2,899, forward strand.
ATTTCACTAAAATTCAAAAGAGCCGCCCCCTTAACAGGAGCGGCTCTTTTCTTACTGCTATGCTGCGAGGCGTAGCTTTCTTTTTAGCGGCTGATAACCACTTTCATTGTATTTACTGTATTTCCTGAGGTAA
>JBKJMR010000270.1:0-9389 GCA_046596275.1 Bacteroidia bacterium
CAGGATTTTGCCGTGTATCTCGAAATGCACCAGACACGCCGCCCGAAAGCTGATGGAAAAACATTGGTTGAAGAAGCGTACAAAAATTTCGTTGACGAAGCATGTGTTGCTTATGAAGATTCCATGCTCGAATCGAAATATCCTGATTTCCGCAACCTTATGCAGGAATACCGCGACGGAATTTTGTTGTTCGATCTTATGGACAAAAAAGTTTGGTCCAAAGCAGTGAAAGACACAACCGGTCTGCGTAATTATTACGACGGCAACAAAACCAAATACATGTGGGCTGAACGTGCTGATGCAACTATTTATTCCTGCAAAGACGCTGCAACTGCCAAGAAGCTTCGCAAAATGCTGAAGCAGGGAAAAGATGAAAAAACGATTCTTGCAACGCTTAACAAAGATTCACAGCTGAATGTAACTGCCGAGCATAAAACCTGGAACAAAGGCGAAAATGCAATGGTTGATGCAAATTGGAAAGCAGGAGTTTCTGCAGACCAGGCAAAAGACGGGCGCGTTGTGATCGTTTCTACAGCAACTATTATTCCGCCAACTCCGAAATCATTGCAGGAAGCACGTGGCGTTATTACTTCAGATTACCAGAGCCAGCTCGAAAAAGAGTGGGTGGAAAGCCTGAAGAAAAAATATCCTGTTGTCATCAACAGAGATGTGCTTAAACAAGTAAAATAATTTTCCTGCATGGCCGGATGGACCCGCAATTTCCCGGACAGGCAACGATTTAAGCTTGCCAGCGTCTTCCTAAAGGGGACGCTGGTTCTCTTTTTGGCAGGTTCCTGTACCCCGCAGGCAGATGCTCCAAACCAGGTTGACAAAGGAAAAATATTGGCGCGCGTGTTTGAATACAAATTGTATGCTTCTGATCTCAGCAATGTAATCCCGGCAGGAATTCCACCTGATGACAGCGCCCGCCGTGCCGAAAATTTTATCAATTCATGGGTGAAGGATAAATTGCTCGTGCATAAAGCCGAAACCAATCTTGGCAGTGAGCAGAAAAATGTGGAGCAACAATTGCAGGATTACCGCAACTCGCTCATCATCTATGCCTACGAAAAGGAATTGGTGCGCCAGCGGCTTGATACAATTGTTACCGACGAAATGATCAAAAAATATTATGATGAGCATCCGAATGATTTTGAGCTCAAGAACAATATTCTGAAGGTTGTTTACGTACGGGTAGATAAGAAAGCGCCGAATATTACAAAGCTTAAAAATCTTATTCAGTCAGACCGGCCACAGGATCGTGTAGAGCTGGAAAGCTATTGCAAACAATTCGGACAGAATTATTTTCTTGACGATAATGTATGGCTGCTTTTTGATGACCTGTTGAAAGAAGTTCCGATTGAAACGTATAACAAAGAATTATTTCTGCAGAATAATAAGTTCGTGGAGCTCGCCGATTCTTCCAGCTTTTATTTCGTGAACATCAAAGGTGTAATGACAAGAAATTCGCATTCACCCCTGGCATTTGAAAAAGAAAATATCCGCAACATCATTCTCAACCAGCGTAAAAGAGAAATGATCGAACAATTGCATACCGACCTTTACAAAGAGGCGATGGAAAATAAAGACATTGAAATTTACCGTAAATAAAAAATCATGAATCATTTAAAGAAAATTTTTGTTGCAGCTGTTGTGTTCTTGTCACCACTATTGGTACAAGCGCAAGGCGTGATGGTTGTCGACAAGATCATTGGTGTAGTTGGAACGCAGATCGTAAAAGAATCGGAAGTGCAGAATGCGTACGAACAATTTAAAACCGCCGGTATTCCGATCACGGATAGTGTTACCGGCATTGTGTATGATCAGCTGATGTTTAAAAAATTGCTTGTCAGCCAGGCGATACATGATAGTTTGGATGCAACAGAAGCAGAGATCACCGGCGAAACAGATCGCAGGATGCGTTATTTTCTGACGCAGTTTAAATCGGATAAAGATTTTGAAGCGTTCTATGGCAAAACGGTTGAGTCGTTCAAATTCGAGCTGCACGACCAGGTGAAAGAATTATTGCTAGCGCAGAAAATGCAATCAGCAATTACTTCTGATATCACGGTTTCTCCATCGGAAGTAAAAGCATTTTATAACCGCCAGAAAAAAGACAGCCTTCCATATATCAATGCGGAGGTAGAGCTCGGGCAAATTGTAATTGTGCCGCCTGTGAATCCGGAGCTGAAAGAATATACGCGTCAAAGTCTTGAAGAAATTCGCCAGCGTGTGTTGAAAGGCACATTGAAATTCTGCGATGCCGTAAATATTTACACCGAAGATCCGGGTTCAAAAGCAAATTGCGGAGGTTATGATGATGTGCGCCGAGGGACTTTTGTACCTGAGTTTGACGCCGTGTGCTACAGCCTGAAGGAAGGCGAAACATCGGAAGTTTTTGAAACGGACTACGGCTTCCATTTTGTGCAGCTGCTTTCGCGTAAAGGAGAATTGATTTCGATCCGCCACATTTTAAGAACTGTTCCCGCATCACCTGAAGATCTCAGGGCTTGTAAGGTCAGGCTCGATTCTATCCAGGGATTGATTCGCAAAGATTCCATGAGCTTTTGTAAAGCGGCAGCGAAATTCTCCATGGACAACGATACAAAATACAACTGCGGACTTTTCATGAATCCTGAAACAGGCATCACCCGCATTGATGTTGATCTGCTCGGCCAGCTCGATCCTGATCCGCAATTTCCTTTGATGGTCACCCAGATGAAAGTGGGTGCAATGTCGGCGCCACAGCCTTGCATGACACGCGATGGAAAGCCGGGTTACCGTATTGTTCTGCTTCGTTCACGCACGGAGCCACACCGCGCAAACCTGAAAGATGATTATCAGCTCATCCAGGATATGGCGCTGCAGGAAAAACAAAACGCGGCTATTGACGAGTGGGTGAAGAAACGTCTCGCAACTACATACGTACGCGTGGATGAATCGTACAAAAAATACAATTTTAATTATCCCTGGCTGGCGTACGTCAAATAACAGAAATTGGGAAATTAAAGAAATCGGGAAATTGGGTAATTGAGTAATTTAGTCGGGAAGGTGAATTTCTTTTTTATCATTAACCGCGTTTCTTTATCATTGGGCGCGTTTAAGAAACGCGCCCAATGATAAAAATTAAAAATCACCAATCACCAACAACCAATCACCAATCACCAACAACCAATCACTAATCACCATTAATTATATGAATTTCAAATCAGACGTAGAAGCAGTAGATTTTTTCAGGGAAAAGCATAATAAGCTTCGTGCTGAGATCGGGAAAATAATTGTGGGGCAGGATGATGTGGTGAAAGATGTGCTTATTTCTATTTTCAGCAATGGACATTGTTTGCTGGTTGGTGTTCCCGGACTTGCGAAAACGCTTTTGGTAAATACCATTGCACAATCGCTTGGCCTGAGCTACAATCGTATTCAGTTCACACCCGATTTGATGCCGTCTGATATTATCGGAACAGAAATTCTTGATGAGACGCGCCAGTTTAAATTTATTAAAGGCGCTCTATTCTCCAATATCATTCTTGCGGATGAGATCAACCGTACGCCGCCGAAAACTCAGTCTGCTTTGCTTGAAGCGATGCAGGAACGTTCGGTTACCGCAGCAGGAAAACGTTATGAACTGGCAAAACCATTTTTCGTTTTAGCAACACAAAACCCGATCGAGCAGGAGGGAACATATCCATTGCCTGAAGCGCAGCTGGATCGTTTTATGTTCAACGTTATGCTCGATTATCCGTCGCTTGAGGAAGAGTTGATGGTGGTAAAGAATACAACTTCCGATCGCAGCGTAAAGCTTGAAAAAGTGCTCGACGCCGAAGAAATTATTTTCCTGCAGGAATTGGTTCGCCGTGTTCCAGTTGCTGATAATGTATTGGAATACGCTGTAAAGCTGGCAACAAAAACACGTCCGAATACGCCAACAGCAACGCCTGATGTAAATCGTTTACTGTCGTGGGGCGCTGGTCCGCGTGCATCACAATATTTAGTGCTCGGCGCAAAATGCCACGCTATCGTGTCGGGAAAATATTCTCCTGATATCGAAGACGTACGCGCAGTAGCCGCTCCGATCCTCCGTCATCGCATCGTAAGAAATTACAAAGCCGAAGCAGAAGGCGTAAGCGTGGAGCAAATTATTAAGAACCTGCTGTAGGTCTGTCCCGAGAGAAATCTCCTCGCATGGGATCTGGTAATCTGGTAATCTGGTAACTGGGTAATTGAAAAAAAATAAAAGATCAAAAGGGCTACAGAATAATTTCTGCAGCCCTTTTGATCTTCTTATCAATATGGGATTGCCTTTCGCGCGTTAATTACCCAGTTACCAGATTACCAGATTACGAGATTTTTCAGTTGGCGGCGTGGTCCCAGGCGTAGGTTTTTTCGGCGGTGTTGTAGTGGAGCGTGCTGGTTCCGGTTTTGTAGGTGACGCTTATTTCCGTGTAGGTGAGTTTCCAGCGATGAGAAAGCCAGATGGTGCCGATGGTTGGCATTTTTTCTGTTGGAAGGGAGACATTTAAAGCGTTTCCTGTTTTAACGGCTATAACGGGCGGCTTGTTTACAATTTTAGTTGTTACAAGATTTCTTCCGTTCGGGGAATAATACCAGGCACATTCGGGGCCATAGAGGATATTTCCGGATGCGTCGGCGTCGGGGAAGGCCCAGATGGTGATGCTTAGGTCGAGGTTGATTTTGGCGAATTTTTTCCAGGATGATACTTTCATGTTCAGCTTTGCTAATGCTTTGTTCGCATTAAAAAGTGCGCGGCCCATGGAAGCAACCTGTAGGGTGTCGAATTTCTTTTTGGAAAGCGTGACCTGGTTTTTGAGGTCGACAATATAATAGCCCGCTTCTTTGAAACCGGATGAATCGACCGTACCGGCCACCACCTTCCAGCCTTTTTTATCCTGGTAGCAAATCACATCTTTCTCTGTGTTCATGGCGAAGGAAGATGCTACACGCTGCCACGCACTATCGTATTGCAAAAAGTACATGGCTTGCAGCTGGTTGGCCTCGAACTTTTTTAATTCAAATCCGGCAGGCAAACCAAAGCCCTGTGCACAGACAAGAGCCGGCGCGAAAAAAATCAATACAATCAGGGAATTCCGGAAGTAGGATTGTTTCATAGGGAAGGGTCGATGCACCAGTTGAGGCAATAAGTATGCCGCAGTGTGGTGAAGCAAAGATATAAAAATGGGGATACAGATGTAGGTGGGTGTTGTTCTGGGAAGGGGAATTAAGGAATTGGAAATTAGGTAATTAGGAAAGGGGGAGTTGAGAAATTAGCAACTTATGGAAGTTGGAAATTTGGAAACAGGAAAGTAGAAATCAGGAAACCGGAAATGGAAATTGGAAAATAGGGTTAAAAATAGGAGTTGGCACTGACTGAGGAAATGTATGAAGTAGCCCGGATAGCAACGAAAAGCCCGCACCCTGAAGGAACATCTTTCATGTTTCCTTCGGGGGAGGACTTGCAGTGAATAGCCGGAAGCAATATGAAATTGAAATGAAAATGTCCTGGCTCCTGAAAGAAAAAAACCTTCAAAAAGGTTAGCGGACAAAGTGGAATGGATAATTTGCAGAAAAAAAACGGGTAGAAGAAGCCGGGTTATTTTAATACAACCCTAACTATTTAAAAAGAGAATATTTTAAAGCACCCTGCATGTTTTTGCGCACTCGCGGCATGATTCGGCACAGATTCGGCAATGTTCGATGTGCGCATGCTTTTCGCATTCCTGTGCGCAATACAGACAAATTTCTTCGCATTCATCTCTTACCTGGAATGTGTTTTCGGAATCTCTTGCGATGAAACGTGCTGTAAGTTCACACATTTCTGCACAATCCATATTCAATTTAATACACCTTGAAAGTTTATCAAGATCGGGTGAGTCGAGGCAGGCCCGAATGCAGCGATGACAATCTGCAACGCACTTTGCGAGTGATTCGATGACCCGTTCGTCTCTGATCTTAGTCATAAAGGTTTTGTTTAAGAATAGATTGACCGAAAATTATGCCATAGCGGAATCCTCAGAAATACAAAGGGTTCAGATGAAGCGAATTTTATCATGAAGACTTTTATCCACATGGGTTCCACATATTTGAATCATTATTTCATGCATTTACAACGTATCTTTGCGCCTTCTTAAATTTACAACCGGGTGAATAGTTCAGAGCTTCCTGAAGCAGCAGAGTACAATAATGAAAAGCAGCTCTATGCTTATCAGCGAAATGCTATTGAAGAAATTTTCAAACGGATCACCGCTAATTCATCGAAGTATAATTTGCTTTACCAGCTGCCGACGGGTGGTGGAAAGACTGTTATTTTCTCGGAGCTTGCCCGTAGATATATTGAAGCAACAGGTAAAAAAGTGCTCATTCTAACACACCGTGTAGAGTTATGCCGGCAAACTGCGCAGATGCTTCATGAGTTCGGCGTAAACAATAAGGTGATCGACAGCGCGGTGAAAGAAATGCCTGTGCCTAATGATTACATGTGTTTTGTGGCAATGGTTGAAACGCTGAACAACAGATTGCGTGATAAAATGCTTGACCTCGACAATATCGGTTTGATGATTGTGGATGAGGCGCATTATAATTCGTTTGTGAAGCTGCTGCGGTTTTATGAGAAAGGTGTTGTGCTTGGAGTAACTGCTACGCCGCTGAGCTCGAATATTAATATAAGAATGAGAGATACGTACGATGAGCTGATCGTAGGCGAATCTATTTCTTCATTGATAGAAAGTGGCTTTTTAGCGCGTGCAACAACTTATCATTACCACGTTGGACTTACTTCTTTGAAAGTAGGACGAAGCGGTGATTATACGGTGAGCTCTTCGGAACGCCTGTACAATAATCATGTGATGCAGGATAAATTGCTTGCTGCGTACAGGGAAAAAGGCGTGGGTAAAAAAACGCTGATCTTTAATAACGGTATTGCGACTTCGCATTATGTGTATGCCACTTTTCGTGAAGCAGGTTTTGATATCAAACATCTTGATCACACACATACTGCAAAAGAGCGCAAAGATATTTTACAATGGTTCAGGGAAAAGCCGGATGCGATCCTTACTTCGGTGAGCATTCTTACTACCGGGTTTGATGAGCCATCGCTCGAGTGCATTATTTTAAACCGCGCCACAAAATCGCTCACACTTTATTTCCAGATGATCGGTCGTGGTTCGCGTGTGTTTAAAGAGAAGCGTGAATTTACTGTGATCGATCTTGGTAATAATTTAAATCGTTTCGGACTTTGGGATGCGCCGATTGACTGGGCAAGCATTTTCCGTTCGCCTGAATCTTATTTGTCAACGATTCGCAGTGATGAGGAGATTGAGCACAGCTACAAATATGTAATGCCGGATGAATTGCGTGAGAAATTCAGTAAGTCTCCGACAGTTGATTTCGATACGAAGGAAGAATATATCACGGCAAAAAATAATGGCGAGCGTTCAAAAATTGTGATTGAGAAATCGATCGATCAGCATGTGACGATTTGCATGGAGAACAGCGAAGGCATTGATGCTGCATTAGAGCTTGCTGAGCTGCTGAAGGAAGAAATTGATTACCGTGTGCGTGTGTTTACGCGTTGCATCAGCAAATCATCTGAAAGTTATGTGAAGTGGTTGCAGGATGAATACAAACGCAAGCTGAAAATCTCGCTGATCAAAAAGAATCAGAAAAGTGTGGAAAAAAATTTAGGCGAATCCGAAGCCGGAGACGCCCAATTTTTTGCACGGGAAGAAGATGCAGACAAGGATGATAATAGCGAAGAAGAATTTTTTCCGGGTGTGGAAGATGAATCGGAGGATCCGGAAGGAACAATCACTGACTAATAGTGGCGGTTGATCATTCCCGGATTACGCCTGATATTCTGAACAATCTTCGCAAGGAAAAATACTATTCCTGCAATTGAAAACATGATAGCAAAGAAAATGCCGATGACGGATAAGAATAGCAATAGTAAGTCCATGATTTTATGTTTTAAGTAAAACAGGAGAGAACTGTACGCACTATGCGGTCAGCACGGTTGAACGAAACGAAGAATTTAAAGCTGTTCCGTTTAAGAATTATACGTGGTAAATCAAAAGCAGTTTCACAAAAACCAGATTATAATTAAAGTAATAATGAGTCGCCATGCTGCGAAGTGCTTAGTGTATTGGGACTCAGTGATAAGTGAAAAGCTGTTTCGCTTTGATTCTACAGGGAATTGAACGAAATAGTGAATTTGGTTCCCTCGTTAATCTTACTTTCTACGTCAATATTTCCGCCAAGGCTGGTTACATGACTGTAAACCAAATAAAGTCCGATGCCTTTGCTGTCGACGTGATTGTGGAATTTCTGGTGAAGGGAAAATATTTTGTCCTTTACTTTTTCCATGTCGAATCCCATACCGTTATCAGAAATGATCAGCCTGTTTGTCCGATCAGCTTTTTCAGAATGAATGGAAATAACAGGTGCAACTCCGGGTCTTGTGTATTTGATTGAATTGGTAATTAAATTCAGGAACACACTTTCGAGCTGCGACTTATTAAAATTGATTTTATCATTTGCAGAAAAGTCAAAATTAATTGTGGTGTTTGAAATTTGAATTAGTGAGCTGATCGATTGCAAAACATTTTCAAGCGTCGCTGTCATTCCAACTTCTTCGAGATTTGCATGCACTTTATGTTTTTCACTGAGCACATCGACATAATTATTCAGTGTATTTTTTAATTTGTCGCCGGCTAATTTTAGAATGGCGATTAATTCAAGGGTATCCTTATCACTGATCTTGGCAACGTCGAGCATGCTGAAAAGCGAAAGCAGGTTATTTACCGGTGAACGCAGATCGTGCGATGTGGTATAGGTTAGCTGCTTCAGATCTTTGTTTACTCTGGTGAGATCTGTAAGCAATAGGTTTCGTTCTTCTTCCTGTCGCTTTTTATGCGTCACGTTTTTTGCGATGGCAAAGACAAGGCGATCGTCCTGAACAGGAAAGGAGGTCCAGGAAAGCCATACAATTTCTCCGCTCTTTCTGATATACCTGTTTTCAAAATTTAAAAGTGGTTTTGATTTAATAAGCTCTCCCCTCATCTTCGTAGTGATTCCAACATCATCCGGATGCATAAAATCATTAATAGGTCGCGAATACAATTCTTCTAATGAATAACCCAGCAAGTTTGAAACAGCGGCATTTATTTTTTTAAAGTAGCCATCAAATCCCGCTATGCATAATAAGTCGGGTGAAATTTCAAAAAACAAATCATATTTAAAATCAGGTAATGTGTTTTGAGGTTGTGTTGGATTCATTTAATTTATCGGGCAATGCCTTTTTATTTACATTTCATATTCCGTCCAATCGATCTCTTTGGCAAGTGCAGGTTCTTTTTTCACAAATTCAATGATTG
>JBKJMR010000071.1:0-3646 GCA_046596275.1 Bacteroidia bacterium
AATGTGCAGGTGAATGCAGGTAAAGAAGTGATCATGGATGTGGAGATGGAAGAAAATCTCAACGAGCTGAATGAGGTGGTGGTGAGCGGAACAAAAAAGAATGAAACGAATAACGAGCTCGTTACTGTTAGCGGAAGATCGTTTTCAATGGATGAAGTAAATCGTTATGCAGGCGGGCGCTCTGATCCGTCGCGACTTGCTTCCAACTTTGCAGGAGTAAGCACACCCGATGATTCACGCAATGATATTGTGATTCGCGGAAATTCTCCGACAGGTGTTTTGTGGCGCATTGATGGTTTGAGCATTCCGAATCCGAATCATTTTTCTACCATCGGCGCAACAGGCGGACCGGTAAGCGCAATCAATACAAATCTTTTAAAGAATTCTGATTTTTTCACTTCCGCTTTTCCTGCTGAATATGGAAATGCAAATGCCGGTGTATTCGATCTCGGTTTCAGAGTAGGAAATTCTGATAAGCGAGAGCATACAATTCAGTTTGGTGCATTCACAGGATTGGAAGCTATGACTGAAGGACCATTGAATAAAAAGAAAGGCTCGTCTTATTTGATCGCTTATCGTTATTCATTCACAGGATTTGCACAGTCGATGGGAATTCCGATCGGCACAACTGCAACGCCATTTTACCAGGATCTTTCTTTTAAGTTTAATGGCGGTGATACAAAGTTTGGTCGTTTTACTTTATTCGGCTTAGGTGGAAAAAGCAAGATCAATTTTTTCCATGATAAAATAGACAGCTTAGATCTTTTCGCTGATCCGACACGCGATCGTTTTTTTACCAGCGATATTGGTTTGCTCGGATTAAAACATTTTATCCGTGTTGGAGAAAAATCATATTTCAATACTGTCATCGGCGCGACGTATTCAGGTTCCAATTATTATGAAGACACACTCGGAACATCATCCAATTCGGATCTTATTCGCACGCTGGAAAATAAAGTGACGCAATTACGTTATTCTATAAACACATCATTCAATACAAAGATCAGCCCTCGACTTTTTATTAAGATCGGTGTAATTGAAGAATTGATCAGCCTCAATTTATTTTACAAAAGCCGTTTGACAAATGGTCCGTGGGTGCAGATCTGGGATTACAATGATTACACTTCGCTTGTGCAGGGATATGCGCATGCTAAATACAGCTTCAGCGAAAGATTGATCTTAAATGTTGGTGTGCATTCACAATTGCTAACGCTTAATAATTCATTCGCAGTTGAACCACGTGCAGGATTGAAATATCACCTCAACGAAAAAAATGCGATAAGTGTCGGGTACGGAATGCACAGCCAGATGCAGCCGACTGATGTTTATTTTGTCCGCACATTAAATCCGGATGGTTCATATGATCAATCCAATAAAAATCTGGGATTTACAAACAGCCAGCATTTTGTTTTGGGTTATGATGTGTTGCCTTTTCCGGATTGGAGAGTGAAAGCAGAAGTGTATTTCCAGCTGTTGAATAATGTTCCTGTTACAATTGCTCCCGGAAGTTTTTCAATGCTGAATACAGGTGCAGATTTCTCTCCTGAAGAGCAGGGTTATTTGACAAACGCAGGAACAGGAACAAATTATGGCATCGAGCTGACGATTGAAAAGTTTTTCACCAAAGGTTATTACGGATTATTTACCGGCTCGATCTACGAATCGAAATACAAAGGCAGTGATGGAGTAGAACGCAACACTGCATTCAATGGAAAATTCGTTTACAATATTTTAGTCGGAAAAGAATTTAAAGTCGGCAAAGAAAAACGAAATACAATTTCAATCGACATTAAAATGACACAAGCAGGCGGAAGATATTATACACCTGTCGACCTGGCCGCATCACAAGCTGTGCACGAACAGGTTTTAATGGGAAGTGAATACGCATTCAGCGAACGCAATCCTGATTTTTTCCGTCTTGATGTAAAAAGCGGATTCACCATGAACAGCAAATCGCGGAAATTATCACAGTCATTGTTTTTTGATATTCAGAATGTAACGAACAATAAAAATGTCTTCGCACAACGCTACAATCCCGTGTCAGGAACAATGAACACTGCTTATCAGATTGGGCTGTTCCCGAATTTCGTTTACAAGGTGCAGTTCTAGGTTTTAATCATTGGGTACGTTTGCGAAACGTTTTTTTTATCATCAGGCACGTTTGCGAAACGTACCTAATGATAAATTTATTCGTCGGCATAAGCATAAAAAAAGCCGTCCACCGGACGACTTTTTACTTCGTATTTTTTTTGACTGACTACTGACAACTGACTATTGCGCATCAGAATAAATCCGTTCACCGCTCAAAACACCATTCTCATTCCACATCAGCCATTTTCCCGCTTTCTGTCCGTCTTCATAATGCATCTCCATTCTTTTCGTTCCCTGCTCATCCCACACCATCCACAAACCGTTTTTAATACCTGATTTATAATTTGCTTCGCCGATCTTAATTCCTTTTTCGCTCCACTTTTCCCACAAACCATCGCGCAAACCTGCAAGATAATTTCCCGATTCCATCTTCGCGCCACTTTCAAAATAATAGATCGCCGGGCCATCAGCTTTACCTTTGTTTATAGTAAGCTGCGATTTCTTCAGACCGTTAGCAAAATGTTCGGTAAACTGTCCTGTGAATAATTCTCCATTTGCACTTACATACATTCCGTTTTGAACGGTGATCTCCTGGGCGCTAAGCTGAGAAGAAGAAAATATAGCGAGGAAAAGAAGGATAGCTAGCTGTCTCATAATCGTTGGTTTTAAATTAATCCGCAAGCGGATAATCTTGTTAACCAAATCTAATGCCTCAACGGGGATTGGCATAATGATTACGTAACACTAACTTTACATTGGAGCTAACATGCTTATTTACAGGCTACTTAAATGCTTAACATTGGAAAACTTAATATTGGAAAAGTGGATTATCGCTGATCGAGTTCCACGCTCATTGTGAGGCAGTGGTCGCAATTATCCGTAATCACCAGGCTGGAGGTGTAGGTGATATAATGAAACTCTAATTCGTAAGTACCGCCTGGAAGGTCAGAAATGAAAAAATTACCATCGAAATCGGTATACGCAACGATGTTTGTTCCTTTCACATGCACTTCAACACCGGCAAGCGTTTCTTTGTTTTGTTTGTCAATAACATTACCGCTGACAAACATACTATTCTCTCCCGGACCAGTTGCAAAAGCCGGAATTACAGAAGCGAAAAGGAAAAAAAACAGGATGAGCTTTTTCATGATTGTATGCTGCAAATTTAGGACAGTCTCTCGTACAACACATTGCCGCTGGTTTATGGTAATATGAAGTCTGTGTAAATACAAAAGCAACTTATGTTAAGTAGCACTGATTGTATAGCTTTGCAGAATAATCTTAGCTTTTGCTCATGAAAAATTGGATTCCTTTCATTTTTGCTTTGTTTCTTCTTTCCTGTGAAGAAAAACCGTCGCCTGAATCACTCGAAACAGAAAGGGCAACTTTAAAATGCTGGAATGAAAACTGGGGTCAGTCAAAAGGTTATGATATTTCAAAAGGTATTACGCAGCTCGATGAATATTTGTTTTCAAAAGGATTGCTTGGAAAAAGAACAGTAGCAGATTATAAAAAATTCTTCAACGATACTGCTGTGATCTATATTCCAGATTCA
>JBKJMR010000194.1:0-3479 GCA_046596275.1 Bacteroidia bacterium
TGAATCTGCGCAGCTTAAAATGGAAGCAGACCAGTTCCAGTCAAGCGCAGATAATAATATTGCGAAGGCACAGGATCTTGCAGTGCAAGCGGCTGATGAAAAGGACAGAACTAAAAAGCAGGAATTAATTGAAGAGTCGAAAAGATATAATACAGCTGCTAAAAATGACATGACCAGTCGCGACTCGGTGACTGAGCTTGCTGATGTTGCTGCTATGAATGCAAATGCAAACAGGAATAAAGCAAAAAGCATTCTCGCCGGGCTCGATCCGATCGTTGCTAACCAGGTGAAAGCAGTTGCAACTGCGGATAAGCAGGGAAGTGCATTGGTAGCAAGAACAGGAACAGAACCAACAGGAACTACAACTACAGGAACAAATCCGAATACAAATCCAACAGGAACAACATCAACCGGAACAAATCCAAATACAAATCCGACAGGAACTACAACAACGGGAACAAATCCAAATACAAATCCGACCGGAACAACAACAACGGGAACCGAACCAACAGGAACGACCACAACAGGAACAAATCCAAATACAAATCCGACAGGTACGACAACAACAGGAACAAATCCAAATACAAATCCAACCGGAACTACAACTACCGGAAATAATAATCCGTCATCCGTTACAAACAGACTTGCGCCGGGTGAACAATTAAAATTAGCTGCGCCAACCGCAACAACTTCAACCGCTCCGACAATTGCAGTTAATCCATCATTACCTGAAGGATTAGTCTACAAAGTTCAGATCGGCGCTTTCCGTAACCCGATCTCTGCTGAAATTTACAAAGGCATTTCACCTGTTACCGCAGAAACAACTGCATCCGGACTTACCCGTTATACTGCTGGACTTTTCAAACAATTTGCAAATGCTGATGCTGCGAAAGCGGAGATACGTGCCCTGGGATATAAAGATGCTTTTGTTGTTGCTTTCTATAACGGAAAAAGAATTTCAGTAGACGAAGCAAGACGAATGAGCGGAGAACCTGCAATCGCTTCGACAACACCTGAACCAACAGGAACTTCAACACAACCAACAGCAACCACCACACAACCAACAGCAACCACAACACAACCAACCGGAACAACAAACCCTCCTGATCGTGATCCGGACGGAACTCAAAACACATTAACATCCGTTCCTAATGCCGCTAAAACAACCGACGTAAAAGAGCTGAAAGGTTTGTTTTACACTGTACAGGTTGGTGTTTATAAAAATGAAGTAACAAAAGCAAAGCTGAAAAATCTTCCTGATCTAGTAAGCGAACGCATCAATGGCTTTATCCGTTATTCTTCAGGAAAATATTGCACAGCAGAAGCTGCAAGCGCCGCAAAAAATAATGCAGTTGCAAAAGGAATTGCCGATGCATTTGTAACTGCTTATTACAATGGAAAACGAATTTCCGTTTCCGAGGCACAAGCGCTTGTTGCAACAGGCGTAAATCCATGTGAAGGAGCAACAACACCAACTACACCAACTACACCAACTACACCAACAACTTCAACAACTGAACCAACAACAAACAATACAACAACAACCAACACACAACAAACAACTACCACAACCGAACCTTCAAGTACCACAACCGAACCTTCAACTACCTTAACTACCAAACCTCCGGTTCCTGCAACAGGATTAATTTTCAGTGTGCAAATCGGTGCATTCCGCGATGAAGTGCCTGTTGAAATTGCCAACCAGTTTTTACAATTAGCTTCTAAAGGAGTTAAAAATTATCTCGATCAAACAACCGGACTCACTGTTTACCAGGTTGGTGTTTGTATGACAAAAGCTGAAGCAGAAACTTTCCGGTCAGAAGCTGTAGCCGTTGGAATTACAGACGCATTCATTGTTGCGTTTAAAGACGGAAAGAAGATCACGATGGAAGAAGCGATGGAATTGTTGGGAGAATAACTAAAATTTACTTCCCTGTTTTTTTAATGCACGAAAGAAATTTTTTAGCCCCGATTGAACGCTTTGCCTTGCAATAGTGAAAGCGGGACAGGTGTTAATTTGAAATGCTGCGATGCGCTTCTAAAAACGAAAATACGTCTTGAATAATTGACATAAAACTTTCGATTTCGTATATTTGAACTGTTGTAAATTTAGCAAAGCATGAAAACGTTAGCCAGCCATCAGACCGAAACATTAGAGCAGGTTGAAGTAAAGGAGAAAGTAACTCCGATGAACGACCTGATTCTTTATAACGACGATTTTAATACGTTTGATCACGTTATTCTTTCACTCTGCGAGATTTGTGAGCATGATAAATTGCAGGCTGAACAATGCGCACATATTATTCACTATAAAGGCAAATGCGGGGTGAAACGCGGTACGGCACATGAATTGCAACCCATGTGTGTGGCGCTCCTGGATCGCGGACTTTCAGCTAAGATTGAATGAGGAATTCTCAAACTGTGTAAGTCGTGATCCGGAAGTGTGGAAATAAATACCCAACACAGTTTGTTTAACCTTATTTTAAATCAATAAATGAAGACCCGATTATTTTTTTCTGCAGCGATTCTCATTCTCGCATTCAATTCATGTACAAAAGTTCCGATCACCAATCGCAGGCAATTTCATTTATTGCCCGAAAGTGAGCTCCGTTCAATGAGCTTAACGGAATACAATAAATTTATTGCATCGCACACACTTATGCCTTCGAGCGATACAGGCACCATTATGGTCAAGCGTGTGGGCGTAAACATTTCTAATGCGATAACCACACATCTTCGTGCGCACAACCAGGCGAAACGCGTAGAAGGTTATGGATGGCAATTTAATCTCATCCAGGATAAAACCGTAAACGCGTGGTGCATGCCCGGCGGAAAAGTTGTGGTCTACACCGGACTTTTACCAATAACAAGAGATGAAAATGGTTTAGCCGTTGTAATGGGGCACGAGATTGCGCACGCGATTGCACGTCACGGAAATGAACGCATGAGTCAGCAGCTGGCCATTCAGCTTGGAGGTCTTGGATTAGCAATTGCAATTTCACAGAAGCCGGCCGAAACGCAAAATATTTTTATGCAGTCGTACGGAATTTCTACTACGCTGGGTGCGCTCGCTTATTCACGCAAGCACGAAAGTGAAGCAGATAAATTAGGATTATGTTTTATGGCAATGGCCGGTTACAATCCATCAGCAGCAGTTTCTTTCTGGGAACGGATGTCGAAAGAAGGATCGGGCCAGGGATTTGTTTTGTTAAGCACACATCCAAGCGACTCAAAACGTATTGCAGATATCAAAGCATATCTTCCAACCGCATTGAAATATTACAAGAAATCAACTTCTCCGAATACGAAAGGGAAGAGGTAGTTTTTGAGAAAGGGAGATTGCTGTGGTTGGAATGTGCTAATGTGCTAATCTGCTAATGAGTTAATGTGCTAATGCTCTAGCTTTTGCATGAGCGATAGTAGAGAAAAGCCCTTCCGTGAAGTGAGCTTGCCTCTACTTCACGGGAGGACTTGCAACG
>JBKJMR010000280.1:0-4221 GCA_046596275.1 Bacteroidia bacterium
TGATACAATCTGGTAATTTGATAATCTTGTAAATTGATAATTGATAACTGTATGCTGGTAGTTAAATTATTATTCTGAATTACTGACTACTGAAATACTGACTACTGAAATACTGACTACTGACTACTGACTACTGACACTTACCACCAACCACCAACTTTTCTCTACCACCAACTTTTTTCCTCACCCAATCATAACAGTTGCACAACCTGCCACGATACTTCCACCATGCGCGCAGCTGTCGCCCATTCGCGCGGCCGGCATGTTACCGATCATCACTGTTCCGGAACCTGCTGCAATTGTATCAGGCGGACCTGTGCATACACACATATCACCCGAACGCGCTGCGGGCATTCCCCCGATCATAACAGTCGGACAACCCGGAGGCATAACAGGTCCACCTACATGAGGAACTGTTCCTGTTAACATCGGACAAACATGCATGTCCCCTGCGCGCGCTGCCATTGCCATAAAAAAAATGTTTGTTGTTAGTTGTTTGCTGTTAGTTGTTCGTTGTTTGCCGTTGTTACTTTGCAATAATCCCTTACTGACTACTGATACTGACTATTGACTACTGACTACTGATACTGACCACTGACTACTGACACTATTTTTTCATTCGTACATTCGATTTCATTCGTAATTCGTCCCCCCCTTAATTAATTTGCACCATACTTCCTTTCAAAACTGTATTTCCTCCTGATTTAAATTCTGCTCCTGTTCCTCCTTCTGCTTTCAGGCTTTGGCTTGCTTTTGATGTTACGTTGGCTCCTTCCATTGTAATATCTCCTGTGGCTTTCATTTTAATATCTTTTCCACTTTCGATTACAATTCCATCGGCGCTCATTACGATTTTATTGTTGTTTTCATCTTTCAATGTTATTTCACCTGCATCATCATCGATGATCATTGTTTTTCCTGCAGGCGTTTCTACTGTGAAGCTTTTTTTCTTATCGTCGAACAACAGCTTGATCTGGCTGCGTGTGATAAATCCTTTTTGATCGTTATCATCTGCAGCAGGAAGCGGCGCTGCTAATTTTTTGCTGTTCATCATACCGAGCATCACCGGGTTGCGCGGATCGTCGTTGATGAAACCGAGAATTACTTCGTCGCCTAATTCGGGGCGGAAAAAAGAACCGCGTTTGTCGCCCGCATCGAGTGTTGCAATGCGCACCCATGTTCCTTCTGCTGCATTATCCAGCAACGGCATTTTTACCTGTATGCGATCTTCGCCCTGCGGATCACCTTCGAGTTTGGTGACAACGGCTATTTGAAGCCCGTTTATTCCCGGCACCATCCCGGCTGCTTTTGGAGAAGAGATGCGCTGCGTTTCATGAAACCACCGGTTGGTAAAACCGAATTGTGCGTCAGTGGTCCAGTTGCTCATCGTTAACGACTGCCGCACACCGGAAACAAAAACATTTCCGTTAAAACGATCGCCTACACCTTTGAGCTCGAGCATTACTCCGGGTTTTACCAATGCGGAACCCTGGAATTTTACGCGACCACAAATGCGCGACAATTTATTTCTTACTATTTGCGCATCTGACCAACTCTTTAATTCAGCTTCCTCAAATTTTCCACTGTGATTTAACGGATACGCTTCGATAGCCAAAATATCAGCTAAAGTAGCAGCGGTAATATTTCCATTTTCTGTTACTTCAGGATTGCTTCCTTCCGATTCAACGATCTCGTGATCAGAATAATTCCATGCTGAACTTTTTACGCTTTTCTTTTGTGTTTCTGCATTCAGATCAGCTTCAAATTCCATGATCGTTGCACCGTGCTCTAATTGCAAAACCGTTTCGGTGGTTGTTACCGGCTTTTTTACAATGAGCTTATTATCGTCGGCAAGAACAAGCTGGCCGTTCATTTCAGCGCGTGCAAGAATAAAATCCCACGGGCTGGAATAAAACTGCACCATCTCTTCGTGTTTCTGGCTGGTGCTTTCTACGTCTTTTTCAAGCGCTGCATCACCTGCAAGCTGTTCGATAATTTCACTATCGCTCATCTTGTAGTAATACGCCGATTTGCGTGTTGCCGTCAGCTTAACCGCTTTATCGCGTGCTTCGATCACCAGCTGCGAAGGTGATTTGCCGGTGCGGATACGAATGCTGTGACAAAGTATTATTCCTTTAAAAATAAGTTCAAAGTCGCTGTGATAACCGGCATGAATTTCAATTTCAGTTCCTGGCTTGAGATCTTCCGCGTCGCTGACTTTAAAATTTTCTTCTGCTGCATCGCCATCAACCAAAACAATACGAGCATACGAAACCTTATTGAATACTTTCACCACATCGATCGTGGATACTTTGTATTCCCTGTTCATCTCACTACCGCCCAGCAGGATTTTATAGCCGGGCAGATCGGATGGCTTCGGTGTTGGTATCGTACGTTGATTCTCGTTGCTCATTTTGTTTTATTGCTGATCGGCGGCATTATAACGGTTGAATTAATTGACAACCTTCGAAAATTATTCAGCTTGTTAGCTTTTGCAATAGAGAGATAATATTTATGGTCACGGTATTCTTTAAATACCATGATTGATAATTTGGATGAACCGTCGACCAACCTGTAATGTGTGCGGTCGGGAGAACTTTGCCGGTCTGAACGCACACGCCTGTCATCAGGAATATTTTCCGTGAACTGTGCGTTGATCTTTGCACGCAGCGGATAACCGTTGCTGTCGAAAAGATTGTACGTGATGTCGGCACTTTTAATAACTACCCGTGATTCAAGCGAACCCCATAATAGCTTCAAATAATTCGGACGATGTATTTCACCGTTTGCATGCACACAATTGGTAAGGAATGCATCAATGGTATCTTTTACATTAACTGCATCAGAAGCAGTGCCTGTTCCGTCAATAACAAATTCGAATGTGTAATCAAGCGGTTTTGTACGGCTGTATGCTTGCGCGCTTGCCGTATTTCCCTGCGCCTGGTTATCCGCGTATTCCACTTCGTACTTCTGTGCATACGTTGCGGGATTGAACATCACATCGAAGTGGCTTACTTCCTCCTGGCAGAGATTATCTTTATACGCGATAATCTTCATCTTGACGAGCTCGCCATTATCTGTTACGGTATCCGACATAGCTTATCGTTTGTGTTGTTCATTTAAAATGCGAAGCACTTCCTCCACACATTCTGCAACCATCGATTCAGAACCGGAACCTGCTGCTGCATTTGCTTTTGCACCACCTTGTTTCTGAATAGAAGAAGACGGGCTTTCTACTGTGGCACGAACGACCAGCTCATTTAATTGTACAGGCATCGTTTACGTATTAATTGTTTTTTTGAAACTCCGGTAGGCGAATTCGATTGTCTCCACTACAATTCCGCTGTCCTGCGCTTTCAAATCGGACACCACCCATTTCACCGGCCATGCACGATCGAAATTCCAAACCACTAATGGTTCGTGCTTATTATTCAGCAAATGCACACTCATTGTAATCGGGCTGAACTTGTATTCTTCAACCGATTGCCTGAACCATGCGATGAGTCCGCTATTGGTAAGCAATCCGCGTTTGAGCACAAGATTTCCATATTTAGCCCGGCCCGGAAGGCGGTGTGAGTATGTATTCACACCGCCTTCTACCAATTCTTCTGTTGCAATTTCAACACTGAGTCCACCGACTTCCTGGAAAGAAACGTCGTTGGTAGTAACTCCGCCGAGCTGAAATTCAACTTTGAAATGAAAACCTACGGGAGGATAATAGGGCATACGCGTTTACAACTATGCATTCTGAAGAACGAGTCCTTCGTGTGCGATTTCGATTGATTCAATTGCGACTTCGTTACCGCTGGCTTTCAAACCAGGTCCTTCAACTTTAACAGGGAAGGCATTGTGGGCGGTCCACACCATTACCGGCTCATGTTTTTCATTGAGCAAGCTCACGGTAATGTCGCGGCGTTCGATGTCGTTTAATTTTACTGTGTTGAGCCACAGGAAAAATTCGTTGTCGCTTTTTGTAATACCACGTTTGAGTGTAATGTTGTTGTATTTACGCAAGCCGGGCATTTTGACCATTGAATAATCGGGACTGTCGCCTGTTCGGTAATCGACAGCCTGGAGTTCCTGCGTGAGGCCGGAAACTTCAGTGAAGCTGACACTTGTGCCGCCCCATTCGACGCGGAAGTGAAATACTAGGGAAGGATATTTTGCCATTTTAATTGATCGTTTTTAAATGTTAGAAATCGGTGAATAGATTAGTGCTCA
>JBKJMR010000634.1:0-3500 GCA_046596275.1 Bacteroidia bacterium
ATCCGGTTGCCCCGGCTTGTACGCGGAACGGAGGAAAATAATAAAGCACGCGTTTTTGCTTTCACAATTTCTCCCGGTTGAACCGCACGTTCCATTGTCGAATAACCAAAATAAGGAATGGCAAGCGTCAATGATAATGCGCCACCCTGGGCAATTGCACAAGCGAGATCATACAGCTCCAGTGTTTCGCGATCATCAATTGTTCCACCAACAAGGACAACATCGCGGTTGTCAACTTCAGAAAGCAGGCGATGATAACGTTCACCATCAGGAAATGTTTTTTGTTCAATTTGCCCGTCTTCAAAGTTGTGGCTTGACAACATTGGTATTTTCAGGTAGGCATAACTTGAACTATTGAAGAGAAGGGGTTTCATAGGTTGTTTTATAAATTGTTTTTAGTGAGTAGATGTTTTAATGTATTCTATCTATGCAGGTTGAAGTGTAAATACATTTGAATTCTCTTTCACTTCTTCAAAGGAATATTTCTTTTTAATTTCTCCGTTTTCGAAAACAGTTTGTAGAATATCCATTCCGGCTTCTTCTTGTGAACGCGTTATATAAGTTTCATTTTCCATAACCAACTTAAGTCGTCCGCGTTTGGATCGTTTGCCAGAATCTGTAACAGGATCTTTAAACACATCACGTGCTTCACCGTTAACAATCGCGCTACTGCATTTAAAAGCAAATTTCTGCGTATCGCGATTTAATTTTTGAAGCAAGCCGCCGCCCATTCCAAAAGCAATATTGTCTGCCGACCAATTGTGCTGCTTTAAATGTTCCAGAATTTCGCCAATAGAATCGTATTCAACACCGTCCCCCTGGATGACACGAACATTCGGATGTAATACCCTGTACCCTTTTGCATTAATAGTATAACCGAATTGTTCACCAAGAATTTCAGTTACTTTTAATACGACATCTTTTGGTATTCCGGAGTCAGGACGGATGACAAGCGTGCCTTTTCTTTTCAGCACTTCTTCTTTCAATACTCCACCCCAGATATTTTTGCATGCATTATAGACATCGTACGAATCGCTGACAACAGAAACAAGGCCTTCATTATATTGCTGAAGCATATTTAAATAAGCCGCCGCTTCATTTTCCTTCCCCCATGAGGTGATGGTGCTATGCTCAGCTGCAGGAATGGAAAATCCGTGAATTTTATCTGTGTTATAATGATCCTGGATAAAAGTTAGCGCAGTGATGGTATCAGATCCCATAAAATTTACAAGATGCGCCGCGCCGCCCATAGATGCTGATTCAACAGAAGAAACACCGCGGAATCCGAAATCATGCAACTTAAAATTGATCAGTGAAGGATCGCCTGTTTCTTCCAGCGCAGAAAGAATGCGTTGTTTGATGGCGTGTGAAAGTGTAGCCACAGTAGAACCATACCACACTTGCACAAGAAGAGTTTCTAGAAAATTTGTTAACCACCAGCATTTGGGATCCGTATTTTCAATGGTCATCATAACACTGTGAACAGGAGTAGCAAGACCTTCCGGAACAGCTTTGATGCAGACTGGTAATTTTCCACCGTGTTCTTTCAAAATATATTCCCAACCTTCGCGGTAGAAAATATTTTTTCCGAAGTGGCCTTTATATAGTGCTGCAGCTTCTTCTATTTTTTCTTGTGTAACAACTTGTCCTTGCAGATAGCTGTTTAAGTAATACTGCAAGCCAAAGAAAATTACTTCCGGAAATTCACCGCCACGAGATTCGAAATAAGAATAAATACTTGTTGTGCCGGCAGGATATTGTTGGTAGTGACTTACTTTGTAGCTGTCGGTGAGAAGAAGAATGTTGTTGCGTATCATACGAATATGTTTTGGGTTAATATTAATTCCAGTTTGTCATCAGCATCCTGAACAAAGGTTTATGCTCGTCAACGAAATGATCTTCCTTTAATTCATCACGTGAAAACCACTTAAGCGTTGCGATATCATCTTTTGCTTCCGCATGACCATTTATATAATCTGCCAGAAAAAAAAGTGTAATGATTTTATCTTCTTCGCTACGATAGCGCCAATCATCAATTTTAGCTGAGCCGAGATATTTTAGATTTTCTAATTCCAGACCGGTTTCTTCTCGTGCTTCGCGTTTTGCTGCTGCTTCAAAAGAATCATCAGCAGCATCTGAAAATCCTCCGATAAAACGATATTTTTCCTGATGAAGTTTTTGACCTAATAAAACTTTATCCCCGTTTACGATAGCAACATCAACGGTCGGATAAACTTTTGAGTATTGATTGTAAGCGGCGAAAATAACTCCTGAACGAAAGTCTGCTGATGATTTTACTTCATTGCTCACGTCTTTTCGGATTTTAGTTCCTGAAAAAGCACTGAATTCACCAAGATCCGCAGTATCGAAATGACCGGAGTAATACTTAATGAAATTATCACGTCCGCCATACAATAAAACACTTCCTAAAGGACAAGCTTCCCGGATTCGTTTGTCAAGTTCTAAGCTCCATTGGTGATCGGACGCCATATCAGGAATAGAAAGCACAGAGATGGCAGGAAATTTTTGAAGAAGCATTTCTTTTCGAGCAATAAAATCAAGCGGATTATTTTTTGTAACAAGAGTGGGAGAAACGCCAAGCAAAACAACCACACGTTTGTGAAGCGCCATTACACTTTCTACAAGCTTAATATGCCCCGTATGTAGTTCATTTACCTGGAAGCGTCCTACAATAACGCCGATGTCGTATGTCTTTGGGGTTTCCATTTTATTATTTATAATTCAAAATTGAATCCTTCTGTTGTAAAGGTTTTATATTTCTTTTTGTCGAAGCTATAGAAGCGTGCTGCTTTGTGCGCAACATTCGTTTCCTTTTCGTCTAACGCTGTTAACAATCCCATTGATGATATTTTTTTTCTGAAGTTGCGTTTATCCAGCGTTTCACCGAGGATGGCTTCGTATAAATGTTGCAATTGAGTTAATGTAAATTTTGCAGGCAACAGTTCGAATCCAACTGGTTGATAGCGTACTTTTCCCCGCAGACGTGTAATTGCCGTTTTAACTATTTCATTATGATCAAAGGCTAATTTTGGAATTGCAGAAACGGCAACCCATTTTGCATCTTCCGTATCGCGACCGGCTTTTATTTTATAATCGGCGAGCTTTACCAGTGCGTAATAGGCAACGGAAACCACCCAGCCACGTGGATCACGATCCAGATTTGAAAATGTATAAAGCTGTTCAAGATAGACTTTACCAACGTTTGCCTTTTCACTTAATGTTCGTCGTGCTGCATCTTCGGTAGATTCATCCTGATTTACAAAACCTCCTGCGAGCGCCCATTTATTTTTGAATGGTTCTTCTGCACGTTGAATTAACAACAGCTTCAATTCTCCTTCATCAAAACCAAATAAAACACAATCGCTGGTAAGCGCTGGCCGGGGGTATTTATAGGTGTATTCTTTTGCGCCCATGATCATTTAGTGTAATTCGGACACTAAGTAAGCTACTATTTTTCTAATGTGCAAGGTTTTTAGTGT
>JBKJMR010000042.1:0-3659 GCA_046596275.1 Bacteroidia bacterium
TGAAAGCAGCGGCCTGCGCCAGTTGAGCTGAAGATCGTAGCCGAAAAATTTTGCAACACCGGTAGCGATATCTGAATAGCCGGAAAAATCACAATACACTTGCACGACAAAAAAGAATCCGGCGACAAGAAGTGAAAGCCCGTTATAATTTTCAGGGTGATTAAAAAGCGGGTTGACAAAATCGGCGAGTCGATCGGCGATGGCAATCTTTTTAAAAAATCCCCAGAGCACGAGCCGCGAACCGAGGAGAATATTTTCTTTGGTTAAATATTTCCGCTCATGAAATTGCACACCGAGATCTGTAAAGCGCGCAATGGGTCCGGCTACCAGCTGCGGGAAAAACGAAACGAACAAAGCAAAAATGCCGGGATCTTTTTCAGCTTTTATTGTTCCGCGATACACATCGATGACATAACCCATGGAGTGAAACGTGTAAAATGAAAGTCCGACCGGGATAAGAATCGCTTCTAAATAATGCGGTGACTGATCGGAAAAATAAGAACCGGCGAATGAGAATGTATTGTAGAGGAAGGCGAAATATTTGAATCCGGCGAGGCAACCGAGGTTAGTGATAATGCTTAGTAATAGCCATCGCTTTGCGGGTTGTTTGTTGTTTGTTGTTTCTGGTTTCTGGTTTGTTGTTTCTGGTTTGTTGTTTGTTGTTTGTTGTTGTTCGTGTGTTGTTTGTTGTTCTGGATTTTGAATTTTGAATTTTGAATTTTGAATTGTTTTTGAATCTTGAATTTTCAAAGCACAATACCAATCGATCAACGTAGTCCCGGCTAATAGAATTCCGAACCAGGGATTCCAGCTCATGTAGAAATAGTAGCTGGCTGCGAGCAACAAATATCTTCTCCATACAACAGGAATGAGCCAATGGAGGATGAACACCACGGGCAGGAAGATCATGAATTGGAGTGAGTTGAAGAGCATCTTTTAAATTATGCAATTAAGGGAATGTGCAAATGTGCAAATTAAATGTGCTGATGTGCTAATGGGTTAATTTGCTAATGTTGCAGGCGTTTGAATTCGTGAAACCCTGAGTTGCCGACGCGTATGCATGTGCGCAATTCTGCGAGGGTTGAATCGCAAATAAATTAAGCAAAGCAAGCTGGTAATGTTCTGATTGTCATTAACACACATTAGCACATTACCGGATTGGCACATTAGCAAATTCATTCTTACCGCTATCTTTGTTGCGATGAAACTATTTACTATCCCCAATATTATCACGCTTGGAAATTTGCTTTGCGGTTGCTTTGCGATTTATTTCGCGTTTCATGAAGCTTTATTCCTGAGCGCTATCCTGGTTGGCATTGCTGCTGTGCTGGATTTTTTTGATGGATTTGTGGCGCGTGCGCTGAAGCAATATTCAGAAATCGGAAAGCAATTGGATTCGTTGGCTGACATGGTAACGTTTGGTGTGGTGCCTGCGGTAGTGATGTTTCATCTTCTGGATTACGCATTTCGTAATTATCACCAGCTTTCACTGCAGGTTTTTTCCGGATCGGCACAGGATCTTTGGCAAGGAGTGGAATATCGTTCTCAATGGTATTCTTATTTACCATTTGCCGGGTTTCTAATAGCGCTATTCTCTGCATTGCGTTTGGCTAAATTCAATGTCGACACGCGACAGAGTGATTCATTCATTGGCGTTCCAACTCCGGCAAATGCTATTTTGATTTGCGCTATACCATTAATTTACATTAGCTACGATCTTTTTCCGGGTAATTATCTTGAAATGTTGCATCCTGATGTTCTAAGCGCTGGGCCAGTCAGCTTTTATAAAAATTTTCCTGCTGATGGATTCGCGTACGGCATTTGCACCGTTCTCACCAACCCGATTTTTCTTTTGACACTTACTATTGTAATGTGTTATTTGCTTATTGCCGAAATTCCGCTCTTCGCATTAAAATTCAAATCGTTCGGATGGAAGGGAAATGAGATTCGCTGGAGTTTTTTGGCAATGGCGGTTTTGTTGCTGGTGACGTTGCAGTTTGTGGGAATTCCTTTGGCGATCGTGCTTTATATAGTCATGTCTGTCATCAATAATTTGGTGGCAAAAAAAGCCGCTCGCTAAGATCGCTAAGCTCGCAGAAAGGACGCTGATTTTTCTCTGCGTGCTCTGTGAACTCTGCGTGAGAATTTGTGCGGCTGGTTTTGTGCGCTCTCTCTTTAACAAGGAAATGCAAAGAATAGCCCGGATAGAAGGGAGCTCCGCCGACCGGATAGCCGGAGCAATGTTAATAAAATGAGGTAATCTCTCCGCTCCTGCCATCGATACGCAGCAATCGCATACTTCCTCCGCTTCGGCTACTCAAGATGACAAGCGGATTCATTATTATCAAAAGTTTTACACCGGTTAGACTTAAATGAATGATTAGTAAATTTGCACTTCATTAGCACATCAGCATATTAACACTCCGCCGCGGCGGAAGCAAATTTCTCCACCATGAAATTCAAAGCAGAAATAGACGTAATGCCACTCAAAGCGCTTCTTGATCCACAAGGAAAAGCGGTGACCGGAAGTATGAAAAACCTCGGTTTGGCAGAGATTCAGAACGTGCGCATAGGTAAGCACATTACACTTGAAATTGAAGCGGCGGATAAAGAAGCTGCATCGGTGAAAGTGGATGAAGCATGTAAAAAATTGCTCGCCAACCAGATCATGGAATTTTATGAGTTTACCGTAGAGGAGGCTTAATTACTTCGGTTGAAATTTTCATACGGAGTTGGTAGTAGGTGGTAAAAAAGGGTTGGTGGTCAATTACAGAATGATCATAGCTTTTTCGACTCTTAACCACAAACTTTTTTGAATACCACAAACTTTTTTATCGACGACTACCACCAACTTTTTCCCGACCACCTACCACCAACTTTTTCCAATTGAAATTCTACCGCTATCCACTCGCCCTTGTTTCTTACGCTCTTCTTGCGATTTTCGTGATGGCGTTTTTGTGGAACTGGCTGGGGAATGCATCACTTGAAACGTATTGGTATTATTTTCCAGCGGGTGCGGCAATTTATCTGACACTTGCTTTTATACTTTCCAGGTTATCGCTTCAGTGGGAATGGGATGTGGCAATTCAAGTTGCGTTTGTGCTTGCGCCGGTGTTGTGGTATGTGAATATTAAAGAAGTGTATCAACCTCCCGTTTATATGTTCATGGTAAAATCGGGCTACCGCGGAAATCTTGATGTGTATTTTGATCACGGAAAAGATGCGGTAACAAATGCAAACAGCACCGCCGATACGTTGTATTTTAAATTTAACGACAACGGCGAAATTCTTTTAAATGAAGAAGTGGATTACGTGAAGAAAAGCATGCACGAACATTTGTATCTCATCTTCCCCGACAAACACAAAGAAAAAGTTTCACCCGCCAACATCAACGCGTTGCCTTCCGACACAACCAAACCTGTGCTCGTAACCGACTCTGTCGAAGCCGAAAAAGGAAAGATGAACGTGATGCACTACCGGCTCGACTACCCACAGAAACTAAAACGATAAACGCACATCGCCTCACAAAGATATCTGCTGACGATAAGCATCTTGCTGCCCGGAAATCTGCGTAACGGTAAGGCATAATGCCGCATGGGAAGTCTGCGTAACGATAAGCATAGTGCTGCCCGTAAATCTGCGTACCGGTAGCATTGTGC
>JBKJMR010000062.1:0-3340 GCA_046596275.1 Bacteroidia bacterium
ATATTTTTCCATCAGCTTTACAAAACCCTGTGCAACAAAACGCATTGCTAAAATTCCGATAAAAACACCCGTGCAGATCAGCCAGATATTATCGGTGAAAGCGACTGCTGCAAAAACATTATCGATAGAAAAAGCAAGGTCCATAATTTCGACGAGCACGATGGTAGCCCATAACGGACCTAACAATCCAAATGTTTTACGGTAAAGCCAGCTTTCTTTTTTGTTCAGCGTATCATCCTCGGTTTCCGGAGTAGATTTTGTTCTGAAATAATTTATTCCGAGATACAAAAGATAAATTCCGCCTGCGCCTTTCAACCACCATATCTGAACGAGATAGCTTGCAAGCAGCAATGAAAGTCCACGAAAAATATACGCGCCGATAATGCCATACTTAAGCGCTTTTTTGCGTTGTTCTTTCGGAAGATCCATCACCATCGTTGCAAGCACTGCTGCATTGTCAATGGAAAGCAAACTTTCAATAAGAATTAAATTCAGAACGATCAGCAGGGCTTTACCCGGATGATCACCTAATATCTGGTGAATTATGTCCATACAGGGCGCAAAGGTACGGATTCGCCAGGGAGTGACGTAAAAGGTTCTCCTACGAAAACTTTCGCCCGACTTGTGGAATATGGCCCACAGCTGCATCTTACAGGAAATAACGCTATGAAACGATTTTTAATTTCATTCCTGTTTGGCATTCTTGTTTTACAAACAGCGTCAGCACAAACACGTACTGATAGCATTTCGGGAAAT
Organism: Bacteroidia bacterium; assembly: GCA_046596275.1. Classification (GTDB taxonomy): domain Bacteria; phylum Bacteroidota; class Bacteroidia; order Palsa-965; family Palsa-965. The sequence goes on from JBKJMR010000062.1 coordinate 757, forward strand.
TATACACGACACACCTGGATCGGAGTTGGCAATATGCACATGGATTATGGTAATGGTACGTTTGCAGAAGTTACCGGGTATACAATTTCAACTACAGATGAAACATTGGTTCTCGACAAAAATCATTGTGCTGCATTGACTGTTTTTACACAGCAAGGCAATGGTGGTTTAGGTGTGTTTCTTTGGGGAAATCCAATTGTGTATTATGGAATCTGGCGCATGTCGGGCGATACAATGGTGATTACTTACACCAAAAGTTATGCTGAACAACCATTCATAATTTATGGTGATGTGCAGCCTCCCGGAATTACAAAAATGGCTGAGCCGATGCAGCGCCACTATTTTATGGAAGATTACGGTGTGCTGACTTCACTTACACCTGGCGACAATGAAAATTATTTATTTTATAAAGAAGAAGAGCACGTACAATAAGCTAATCCAAAAACAATTTAAAATCATTCGGTGGAATTACGCCGCTTTCTTTCGCTTTTTTAAATAACAGCAGCACGGCTTTTCTTCCTTCTTTTCCAAGATCAATTGAAAAGTCATTGACATAAAGATCAATGTGCTTGTACATTACTTCTTCGCTCATTTCCTGCGCATGTTCACGCACATAAGGCAAGCTTACTTTTCGATTGGCAAATGCAAATTCCACGCTCCGGCGCAACAAACGATTTACTTTCGCTTTCACATCATCGGGCAGCGAACGTTTGATCACAATTCCGCCCAGTGGAATCGGGGATTTTGTTGTGCTTTCCCAATATTCACCGAGATCAATTATTTTCTTCAACCCTTTTTCTTCATAAGTAAAACGATTCTCATGAATGATCAGCCCGGTATCGTACTCGTCATTCAACACAGCATTTTCAATTTCAGAAAAAACAACTTCTGTTTTATCGGTGAGCTCCGGGTATGCAAGTCCCAATAAAAAATTCGCTGTCGTAAATTTCCCGGGAATAGCAACCGAAATTTCTCCTTCTTCCAGCTCTTTCTTTTTTATTTCAGATTTTGAAATCAATAGCGGTCCACAATTTCTTCCAAGCGCGCTGCCTGCATCAAGCAAAACATATTTCTCCACACAATAAGCGAATGCATGATAGCTCAGCTTGGTAATGTCAATCTCTCCGGCGAAAGCGCCTTTGTTCAGCGTTTCCACATCACCATGACGAATATCAAACTCCAGTCCTTCGAGGTCAATACGTTTATTCACGATCGCATCAAAAATGAAACAATCATTCGGACAAGGAGAAAAACCTAATGTTAAAAGCATAAAGAGAGATGTACGATTTACGAATTACGATGTACGATTTACTGACCACTGAAACTGACTACTGAAACTGACTACTGAAACTGACTACTGAAACTAATTCCCAACACCTGACTTCCGGCTACAGATTACTAATTATTTCCAGCACTTTCTCATTCAAATTTTTAATTGCCAGCGCGATATTCCAACTTTCGCGGTTTCGTTTTTCGACGACATTCGATACCGCACGAATTTGCGCACATGGAATTTTATCTATCATGCACGCGTAGAAAAAAGCGGCTCCTTCCATACTTTCTACGTGCGGATTCAATCGCTTTACTATTTTGGCGATGCTTGTTTCATTTCCGTGAACGGTGTTTACAGAAATTCCATTGACACCGGTTAAATTTAAAATACGTTCATAGTTCGGCACGGATTGATTGACGAGTTGTCCCCACATAAACGGAAATTCATTTTCTCCCAGTAAATTCATTTCATTGACCGAAAGAAATTTCTCATCATCCTCCGCACCAAGATCCGCAAAACGATCGGTAAGCACATGCACCACTTTCCCGATCTCGATTGATTTATCAAAGCTTCCGCAAACTCCCAGGTTCAAAGCCGCATCATATTTTTTATTTGACAAAGCCTTCGCGGTCCACGCCGCCGTTGCCACCATTCCAACCCCGGTGATTAAAACGTCAATGTGATGCGTACCGAAAGAATAAAATTTCATCCGCTGATCGTTTTCCGAAATAAATTTCAACCGCGCTACCAGGGGCGCAATTTCCATGTAAGTAGCGGAAACGATTAGTAAGTGCATAGAGAGAAATTTTCATGCAAATATAGAGGGAAGGAGTGACAAGTGACGCGTGACAAGTGGGTAAGTGAAAAATAAATAGCAGCATAATTTCCTTTCACTCGTCACCTGCCACCTGCCACCTGTCACTTGTCACCTGTCACCAGACACTCCTTACCTGTCACCTTTTCACACCTTTTTCCTTTATCTTTGCACCCATTATGATATACATCACCCGCAGGGAAAGATTTACTGCAGCACACCGGCTTTTTAAACCCGGGTTGAATGATGCAGAAAACAATGAAATGTTCGGAGGTTGCGCAAACCCTAATTGGCACGGACACAATTACGAACTTTTTATTACTGTAAAAGGAAAAGTAAATCCGGAACTTGGATACTTGATCAACTTAAAAGATCTGAGCGCGCTACTCAAAGTAAAAGTGATCGACAAGCTGGATCATCGCAATTTGAATATGGATGTTGATTTTTTGAAATACGTAATGACCTCCACAGAAAATGTTGCGATTGGCATCTGGAAT
>JBKJMR010000265.1:0-4229 GCA_046596275.1 Bacteroidia bacterium
TTCTGCCTTTGTGGAGCCTTTAGAAAAACAACTGCGTAATACATGGGAGAACCTAACAGAAACCAGCACGAGCGAGAAAAAAGCCCTTTCTTTGAAACTTAACGAGGTTGAGGAGGAATTTTATAATTTGCGGAAAAGACACGCAATCGGATCGGTAAGTTTGGATATTTATGAGGAATTTTCCACCGAAATGAAGGTTCGAAAAGAGTCCATTTTGGGTGACCTTGAAAAGTTAAACCAAAAATTATCGAACCCTAAAGAATTGATAAATTTTAGCTGCCGATTATCGGCAAACCTTGCGTCTGTTTGGGCTTCAGGGGATTATTACCAAAAGCAAACTTTCCAAAATGTGATATTTCCTTCCGGTTTGGTCTATGATACGAAAATTGAGCATTATCGAACCACCGAAGTCAATAGGGTGATCGCCCGAATCGCTGATTTGTCAAAGGGTTTAGGGGAAATAAAAAAACCGGACTTCTCAAATTTACTTGAAAAGTCCGGCTTAGTACCCAGAGCCGGAGTCGAACCGGCATGCCAGTGAAGGCATTGGTGTTTGAGACCAACGCGTCTACCGATTCCGCCATCTGGGCATTTTACTCTTTTCTGCAAATCCTGTTATCGGTAGAGATTTACATTTCCCTTTCGGGGATGCGAAAATACCTATTCTTACGCTTCACACAAAGAACCACAAGAAATAAATAAACAACAAAAACCACAACCCACCCAAAAAATGCCAGTATTTGGCCAGCATCTCCAGGCGTGTGCGCTCTAAACGATCGGAAAAATACAGCACGCTGCGCACAGCATCGCTCCTTGAATTCACCACATTGAACATAGCGATGAACAGGAAAACCAGTCCGCCCGTGAGATGTAAAATGTGCAGACCCGAGATCACAAAAAGAAACGCACCGCTCGGTGTTCCCTCTTGTAAATCATCCTGGTTGGTAAATCCGCCTACACCGGAAAGAGTGATTTTCGAATTCCACAATTCCTGCCAGCCCACAAATTGAAGCACGAAAAATAAAATAGAAAGCACAAATGAAATAAGCAGGTTATTGAGCAAGGCCTTTCCGTCTTCCCTGTCAAATGCACCACGCACACGCTCTATAAAAAAGCTGCTTATAAAAATGACCAGTGTGCTGATAAGAAACGCTCGCGGAAATTGATGCGTCGCGAAAAAATGCCCGGGCCTGCTGAATCCGAACGCGATCATAAGAATGAAAAACAGCATACAAATACCGGCAATGAGAAAATAAACCAGGTTCTTCAACGGATGGTTTTTTGCTGCCAGTCTTCCTAAACGATCTTCAGAATCTTCCCACTTTTTCACGCCGAATGATTTAAAACTGAAATTAATAATTTCCCTGATCATCAGCTATCCAATAAATTATTCAGTGGAGCGATCCTTCGATATCTGAATTATATAGCAATGTGTTCCCTAAATTAGGGTTTGCAAACAGAGGCAGGTCTGTGCTTTTACATACATCATTGGTTATATTCAAGCGGTTCCGATAGACCTAAATCATTATCTTATAGTCACAAAAAACTCTTCTATAATGACATGATTGAATGGCTGTTAAATTCTTGAAAACACTAAAAATGGAAGTATTATCCGGGAATAAGTGTTTGTAAACGTTTGTGGGCGTTTCGCCATTTTACACCTAATTAAGGAACAGTCACTTACATCGAAGGTGGGGGAGGTTTAAGACCTCGGAGGTCTAAGACCCCGGAGGTTGGTTTTAAGTCCCTAACCAGTAGGTTGCCATCATCGGTTTTCTAATTTCAATTCTCTTTCCGAATTTTGAAATCCTTCAATTTAGATAGTGCTGAATCCCCCTGATTTCCTTACATTTGCAGCCCTTAAAAAAGGGAAAAGTATGGATACAGAAGTTAAAATATTCACAGGTTCGGCAACCCGTCCTTTCGCAGAGCAGGTTGCTTCGGCATACGGACAGCCACTGGGAAAACTTACGTTCCAGAAATTCAGCGATGGCGAGTTTCAAACCAACTACGAAGAAACCGTTCGCGGCGCTACTATTTTTCTTGTTCAGTCTACTCCTCCACCAACCGATATTCTTTTTGAATTGCTGTTGATGGTGGATGCTGCAAAACGTGCTTCTGCAAAAGAGATCATTGCAGTAATTCCATATTTCGGATTTGCCCGCCAGGACAGGAAAGATCAGCCACGTGTTGCAATCGGCGCAAAGCTTATTGCAGATCTGCTGCATACTGCCGGAGTGAATCGCATCATGACAATGGATTTGCATGCAGATCAGATACAGGGATTTTTTAATGTTCCTGTGGATCATCTTTTCGCTTCTACACTTTTCATTCCTTATATCGAAAGTTTACATCTTCCGATGCTTACCATGGCTGCTCCTGATATGGGCGGATCAAAACGCGCAAATGCTTACGCAAAACATTTGAAAAGTGAAATTGTCATTTGCTACAAACAACGCACTAAAGCGAATGTTGTAGATTCGATTACTGCCATTGGTGAAATCGAAGGCCGCAATGTGGTGCTCATCGATGATATCATTGACACCGGCGGAACACTTTGCAAAGCTGCCGATATGATGATGGATCGCGGTGCGTTGAGCGTTCGTGCCATGTGTACACATCCTGTGCTTTCGGGCAAGGCTTATGACAACGTAGAAAAATCAAAGATCACCGAGCTGATCGTTACCGATACAATTCCTTTGAAGCAGGAAAGTTCAAAGATCAAAGTGGTTTCGGTAACCAGCATGTTTGCAGATGTATTTCATCGCATCGTCAATCATGAATCGATCAGCTCACATTTTATCATGTAATTTTTTTATCAATAACCATAAATCAAAACCAAATGAAAACAGTAGCAATTAGCGGCTCGATCAGAACGAGCGTAGGGAAAAAAGATGCTAAAGCGCTGCGCGTTTCCGGATTGGTTCCTTGTATTCTTTATGGTGGAACCGAACAAGTGTCATTTGCTGTCCCTGAAAGAGACTTCAAATCGCTTGTGTACACACCGGATGTCCACATTGTTGAGCTTGAGCTCGGCGGAAAGAATTACAATGCGATCATGAAAGAGCTGCAGCTGCATCCCGTTACTGACAAAATTTTGCACGTTGATTTCCTTGAAGTCATTTCCGGCAAAGCCGTGACAATGGCGCTTCCTGTGAAATTCGAAGGAACTGCTCCCGGCGTACGCTCGGGTGGTAAGCTCATTCGTAAAATGCGCAAGATCACTGTCCGTGGACCAGTAGAAAAAATTCCGGAAGCAATCACCATCGACGTTTCCAAATTGGAGATCGGTGCTGCGATTCGCGTTTCTGATGTTGAAGTGGAAGGACTTACATTATTGGATATCGCGAACAACACAGTTGTAACAGTTCGTGTTACCCGTAACGTAGTTGAAGAAGCTAAACCAGGAGCAGCTCCGGCAGCAGCAAAAGCAGCTCCGGCAGCAGATGCTAAAAAAGCACCAGAGAAGAAAAAATAAGTTTTCGCAAGAAGCTTGTTGCAACCGCGGAGAAATTTTCTTCGCGGTTTTTTTTTGTTTCCGCTGGGTTGCAGTTGGTGGTTGGTGGTAGAAAAGAGTTGGTGGTAAAAATTGTATGATACTATGGTTAAAAACAACCATCCTTTTTTCGACCACCAACCACCAACTTTTTCTACCACCAACCACCAACCCAAAAAAGAAAAACTCCCTTACCTTTAACCAGGCGAAATGAAATACTTAGTTACAGGTCTCGGAAACATCGGCGATGAATATGAAGGAACACGTCATAACATCGGCTTCAGCGTGCTGGACAAAATTGCGGCGGGTGCGAATCTTTCTTTTCGTCACGATCGTCATGCGTATGTGACGGAATATAAATTCAAAGGCAGAAATTTTATTTTGATAAAGCCTACCACATTCATGAATTTGAGCGGCAAGGCAATTCAGTATTGGATGCAGGCGGAAAAAATTCCGGTTGAAAATTTATTAGTGATCACCGACGATCTTGCATTGCCATTCGGAACAATACGAATCAAAGCAAAAGGCGGCGCGGGCGGACATAACGGCCTCACGCATATTGAGCAGACGTTAAACACACAAGAATATGCGCGTTTGCGTTTTGGTGTGGGCAATGATTTTCCTAAAGGACGACAAGTGGAATATGTTTTAGGAAAATGGAATGACGGGCAGAAGAAATTATTGGATGAACGATTGGATAAATGTGCGGATGCAATAAGAGCGTTTGGAACAA
>JBKJMR010000298.1:0-3286 GCA_046596275.1 Bacteroidia bacterium
AAACGCGCGGTAAGAAAAAAATTATCATGACCCGCACGAAGTGAAAATGTTGGTCGCGTAATTTGATTATTTACTCCGCCAATTCCCACTGAAGCTTCAAACAAGAAACGTCTTTCCGGCAATGTATCAGCCACTTCACTTTGTTGGGCGAATACCGTTTGCAGACTGAAACAACAGAATAAAAATAAAAACTGTAAAGTGCGTGTAGGGTTTTTCATATAGCAATTTAGAAAATATATTCAGGAATAAATATAAAGCGGATGTTTTTCATTATACTTTCTTAAATAATAAAACATCATCTTCCTCCGCTTTCCTTTTTTCAATTCCATAAATTCTTTATACAATGCTTCATCCCGCTTAAACAGCTCTTCCATATTCGGCAAAACAAAATCATACACTTTTCCTGTTCGCATATCCAGCACATATTGCTGCACACTTTCTACCGGTGCGCCTGTCGTAGTACCTCCACGAGTTGTTGGTCCGCCGGATAAATAAGTCGTGTACAAAGCAGTAAAATGACAAATGCTTCCCATTACAACAATCTTATTAAAATTGCCGTTGAACCGAATGTAAACAGAATTGTTTTCGCAGAATCCCCAAAGTTTTGACGGAGCAATTTCGCTTGCAATTCCTGCGCTGTCTTTGTAAGAAATGGTTCTTGTGCTGACCACATCTCTCAGGAAATCTATTTCATCGCGATTAAAGTTGGAAATAATATCCGTTTTCGGTACCGGTTTATTATTCCTGAAATCAGCAAACGTGAGATAGATGCCATCCGTGAAGGTGAATTCCGGATTATAAACCGCAGAATCTTTTTGCGCATTCAGGATTCCGCAAATGAAAATCGAAAAGACGAAAATGGCTTTCATAGCTTACAAAGATCGTTGAAATCTTGCGAAAAATTCCGAACTTAGAGAAATGATTTTATTGCACCCGCTCAAAGAAAATTTATGAAAAAAATTTACAATCTATTCCTGCTTGCTATTTGTCTTCCCCTATTTTCTATCGCACAGGAACAATGGAAAATTCCGCTTTCGCTGTATTCAAAGGTTTCGCAAATGAATCCTGCTGATGCAATCGGAATTCTTGTAGAAGGAAATCCGATAGCAGTGGCTTCTGCTGCAAAAAATCATCATGGCTTCTTACGTTTTAGCCAGGGCACTATTTCTTCTGTGCAAATTCCGGCAGGCGAATTAATTGCTTTTTCAAAAGAGCCCGGCATTATTCGCATCGGCAACAACGGAAAAATGCAGGTGCTGAATGATACCATGAAACAGCAAAGCAACGTTTATCCAGCACGCAACGGAACACTTCCGCTTACGCAAGGTTATACCGGGAATAATATCATCATGGGAATGATCGATTCAGGTATTGATTTTAATCATCCCGATTTCAAAGATGCATCAGGGAATACAAGAATTCTGAAGATCTGGGATCAGCGCGATGCTACAGGTCCGGGACCAACACCGTGGAATTACGGAACGGTTTGGGATTCTTCGCAGATCAATGCAGGCGCTTGTACGCATAATGATCTTGCGTATTACGGACATGGAACAGGTGTTACAGGACTTGCAGCCGGCGATGGGTCTTCTGTTGCTGCTGTAGATTACAGCGGTGTTGCTCCGCAGGCAGATATCATTATGGTTGCATTGGATTTTAATGGTGCGAATAGTCCTGTGGCTGTTGCTGATGCTGCGGCGTACATTTATCAAGTTGCGTTATCGCTTGGTCGTCCGTGTGTGATCAATGCGAGTGTGGGAGATTATTTAGGTTCGCATGACGGACAAGATCTGCAGGCGCTGATGATTGATACATTGCTTATGACGAATTCGCGCTCATTTGTTTGTGCAATCGGAAATGCAGGCAATCTTAAAATGCACGTTTCGTATCCGCTCACTCCGGTCGATACAAATTTCACCTGGTTCACTTCTACCGGTGGTGATATTTATATTCAGGCATGGGCCGACACAACTAATTTCAACGGCGCAAACTTTGCAATCGGTGCTACGAAAGATGCAAGCTTCAATGATCGCGGAAGAACTGCATTTACAAATTATGCAATGAATCATAATCAGCTGACAATCGATTCGATTATGAATTCGAATGGTCAGCGAATTGCAACTGTGCTGCGTTATGGTTCTACGCAAGGCAACGCGCGCAGCATGGAATTTTTAATTACACCTGATTCTGCTGCGGGATATAATTACAGCTTGCAAATGACAGGAACCGGGCTTTTTCATTGCTGGAGTTTTGATATGTATTCGAATGCGCTTCCGAATGTAGTTACGTATCCGAAAATTTTATCCTACAGATCGCCGGATACAACACATACGGTTTGCAGCAGTTTTCAATGCTCGGATAAAACAATTTGTGTTGGAAATTATGTGAACCGTTCAAGCTGGACCTGTTACAACGGATCACGTACGTATGATGCAACAGTTACCGCAGGAGATATTATGTATAATTCTAGTGTTGGTCCAACGCGCGACGGAAGAGTCCGCCCGGATATTACTGCGCCCGGAGCAAATACAATTTCCTGTGCAGTGATCAGCTCTTTGCCTTCGATGATTGCTAGCTCGCCGGAATATATTGGTGTGGGTGGCTTTCATGTAACAGGTGGCGGATCTTCTGCTTCATCGCCGGTTGTAGCAGGATGTGTTGCACTTTATTTAGAGCGTTTTCCGAATGCGAATTATGTACAGGTAAAAGATGCAGTAACCAATTGCGCACGCGCTGATATTTTCACCGGTACTGTTTTGCCTGATAATACGTGGGGCTACGGAAAAGTAGATGCATTCAGCATGCTGACAAATTGTGCGTTGTCCGTTTTGGAAAATACAACAAGTGAAAATTCATTTCAGCTTTATCCGAACCCGGTTAATGGAAGTGCTTCTTTCCAGCTTCAGTTTAATGCGGTGAAAAATGAATCGGTGATCGAAATTTATTCGGTGAATGGAATGTTGCTGTTTTCAGAAGCATTGCAAGTGGGTGAATCCAGTGTGAATATTCCGGAAGGATTAATGAGTTCGGGAATGTATTTGGTAAGAATAAGCGGAGAAGGATTTTCGGATTCACAGAAATTGGTGGTGGAATAAAAAATAAAACTATTCTACCGGATGAAATTTAATTTCCAAACAAAGTTGACGGAAACAGAAATTCACGAAAGGCTGAACTCTATTGCTCCATCAAATTATAATGAGGAATTTTGGAGCATTTTAAAGTTCACTCTCTCATCTGCACGAACTAACCTTATATGGGCAAATACTTTTATAGAGTTTTGGAACAG
>JBKJMR010000300.1:0-6149 GCA_046596275.1 Bacteroidia bacterium
GGCGCTTTTGTTCCTACGCTGGTTCGTGTAAAAACCGATTCGACATATTTATCATTATACGCAAAACGAACTCCAAGCCTGATCTCGCTTGTAGTTATGCGCAATACATTTTCGGTACTGCCGTCTGAAACATTTCTTACATATGAAGCATCGCCGAGCGGGAACATGTTGCGCACATTAAAAGATAATTTTGTGTCGAAACCTTTGAACCATTCGCGCTCATAATAATATTCATACGTTTCTACCTTGGTGAAATTGTTGAATGGTGAACGTCTGAAAATTGTTGCAAGCACATTATCAGATGAAAATGCATTATTGCTCAATCCTAAAATTTCATTATCATTTTTATAGCTGATGCCGGTAAGCCTCCGCGGTTTTTTTGTGATGAACGTTTTGTAAGCGAAATTATATTTGAACTGTTCATCCCGCAAGCCATACGCAACATAACCACTGAACTCCATCCACCTGCTGAAGCTATTACTCGTTCGTCCGCCTAAACGAAAACGCACACCTTCAATCTGGTTCGAACTGACCGTTTTATACCACGGACCAAATTCAAACGGACCCATTACTTTATAACCTGTGTAAAGCGTTATGACAAGTGATTCCCACGTTTGATAAATTTTCAGCGACTGAACAGAATCTACCATCTCATAAATTCCCTGTTCTGTTTTATTCAAAGAATCGTGACGCGCGGCAACCCAGAATGAATCGCTCCTGCTTTCGGCGCCGGCTTCAACGATAATATTATCAGTGCGCGAATAAAAATCAGGCTCTTTGGGCTGATTGATCACAATGTTTTTATACGAAGTTGTTTTGCGTCCGTAAAAGCCCATGCGTTTATCAGCAAGCACAAAATCACCGATCACACGCTCGCGGATCATGATCCATGCGCCGGAAGTATTATCGAATTCCTGGATGACGTTGAACGAATTCACATAATTGATATTCGCATCATCAACAATATTCATCTCCAGACGTTTTACAGCGTAAGAAGTATCTGCGATCCACACATTGCCGAAAAATAAAAGTTCCTGCTTGCGTCGTGGCTTAAACTGGATCTGGTAACACCAATGCCCGTCGATGGTCATGCTGTCGACGAGGTAATATTTGTAATACGCTACACCGTTATTGGAAATGGGGCTGACAAATGTTTTACCGAATACGAGAATATTATTTTCGTACACATTCACATTCTGGTACATATCGCCGGTGAATTGCGCAACGCTTGCATCTTCAAGCCCGGAAACTTTTGATCCTTTAATGATCTCTTTCTGAATTTTCGGATTTTTCTGGTAATAAAATTCAGAAATTGATTCACTGAAGAAAAGTGGAAGATTTGGCTTTTCACTCGGATTTGTCGTGTCGATGCGATCGAAAATAAATTGAACGGGCTTCATCACTTTCCTGTTCTGGAATTTCTCGTCAATATTATTCAGATCAAATTCAAGCTTGTTGTATACTTCATATTGAAATGCATCGAGCTTTTCTTTATCATTCACCGGTTTGTTTTTATAAACGAGCTTCAGCAAAGTCACAGCAGGATTTTCACCCGGAAGAATATCAACAGGAGCAAGATCGGTCGATTTCATTGTCATCGGAATATTGATGACTTGTGTTTCGCCCGTTTTTACTTTAACCGTAGTTGGAAAATAGCCGACATAAAATGCGCGGATCGAATCAACAGGACCGTTAATAGTAAAATTAAAATTTCCGTCAATATCAGAAACCGTTCCTGTGGTTGTTCCGAGTGCAACGATGCTGACGAAAGGCATCGGCTCAGATACACTTACATTATAAACTGTTCCGGAAATCCGGGTAGTTTGGGCCGATGCAATTCCTGTGAGAAACAAAAAGAAGATAATGCTGCGCAACATACCTGGGTTAAATTTTCTTTCACGAATATACGAATTCACTTTTGTGTAAATCGCGTGGATACGAATGAAAAAATTAAACATCGGCATGTATCTCAATCTATTGTCATTTAAAAACAAGTGCGTTTCCATGATGCAATAAGCATGCAAAGAATTCAGCTGCAGAATAAAAACAGGGAGATGGAAATTTATTTTTTTCTGAAAACAATCGCAATCGGCGCACCCGTAAATTCAAAATTTTCACGGATCTGATTTTCAAGGAAACGTTTGTACGATTCCTGGATGTATTGCGGGTGATTGCAGAAAAATGCAAATACAGGAGTTTTTGTCGGAAGCTGGGTGATGTATTTGATCTTCACGTACGTTGCATTGTGCGATGGCGGAGGCGTATGACCGACAATCGGGAGCATAACATCGTTCAACTTGTTCGTTGGAATTCGGCGTGTGCGGTTTTCATACACTTTCATTGCCAGTTCAAGCGATTTCAGGATGCGTTGTTTAGTCACTGCAGATGTAAACAGCACAGGAACATCTTTGAACGGCTTGATCTTTTCAAGAATACCGGCTTCAAATTCTTTCGTGCTCTTATGATCTTTTCCCTCAACCAGATCCCATTTATTGACAAGGATCACAACGCCCTTTTTATTGTTGATCGCTAAATGGAAAATATTCATGTCCTGCCCTTCAAATCCTTCGAGTGCATCAATCACGAGTAAACAAATATCACATTCTTCGATCGCTTTGATCGTGCGCATGACGGAATAAAACTCCAGGTCTTCATGCACTTTTGTTTTTTTACGCAACCCTGCAGTATCCATTAACATCACATCAAAACCGAAGCTGCTAAAACGCGTATCGATTGCATCACGGGTCGTACCCGCAATATCTGTTACGATCAATTTTTCTTCACCAATAAGTGCGTTGATGATCGAAGATTTTCCCGCATTCGGTCGTCCAACGATCGCAATCTTCGGAATTTTTACTTCTTCTACTTCTTCTTCCGGTCTGAGGTGCTGAACGAGCTCATCCAGCAATTCACCGGAACCTGCGCCATTGACAGCGGACACGGGCCATGGGTCGCCGAGGCCAAGCTGGTAAAATTCAGCTGCGGCAAAAGTTTTATCCCCGGTGTCTACTTTATTGGCAATAAGAAAATATTTCTTTTTGCTTTTGCGGATGATGTTTGCAACAATTTCATCGAGCGCAGTAATTCCTTCCATCGCATCGACGACAAACAAAATGATGTTTGCCTCTTCCATGGCGATTTCAACCTGGCGGCGAATTTCCGATTCAAAAGCATCTTCCGAACCTTCAGAGTAACCACCGGTATCCACAACAGAAAACTGCCTGCCATTCCATTCCGAATGACCGTAGTGCCTGTCGCGCGTAACACCGGAAATGGCATCCACAATTGCCTGGCGGTGACCTACTAAGCGATTAAAAAGGGTGGATTTCCCGACATTCGGCCGGCCTACAATAGCAATTAAATCAGACATGGGCGCAAAGGTACGGTTTAGGGAGGGATTTATTGCATTTTACTCTCTCATAGACAGAAAAGTCCTGCGTGAGAGAAATAATGTGCAAATGGGAAATGTGCAAATTACAAATGTGTAAATGTGCAAATGGGAAATATGCAAATGATAGCTATGCAGGTTAAGGCAGAGGTTTCCTTTTAGCCTTTCTTAATTTGTCATTTGCTAATTTGAAATTTGCTAATTGATTTTACAAATATCCATATCGCTTCAACTGCCGCTCACTATCTCTCCAGTCCTTATCCACCTTAATAAACAGTTCAAGAAACACTTTCTTTTGCAGAAATTTTTCAATGTCGAGCCGGGCTTGTGTTCCGAGCTTTTTGATAGCGCTTCCCTGGTGACCGAGTAAAATTCCTTTTTGCGATTCGCGTACTACAAAAATTACTGCGCGGATCTTAACTATGATATCGTTTTCTTTGAATTCCTCCACGACAATTTCTACCGAGTAAGGAATTTCCTGCTGAAAATTGTGAAGGATCTTTTCGCGGATAATTTCTGCAACAAAAAATTTCTCCGGCTTGTCGGTTAATTCATCTTTCGGATAATAAGCCGGGTGTTCAGGAAGAAGTTCAATGATCCGTTTAAAAAGATGCTCTACATTTTTGCCTGACAAAGCAGAGACAGGAATATATTCTGCTTCGGGCAATTCTTTCTTCCAGCGTTTTTCTTTTTCTTCCACGCGTGCGTCAATAACGAGATCCGATTTATTGAGCAGCACGAGCACAGGAACATTTATTTTTTTGATACGCTCGAATGTTTCTTCTTCTATTAATTTGTCATCAGTTAAATCTACAACAAGCAATAAAATATCAGCATCGGCTAAAGCAGAACTTACAAATTGCATCATACCTTCCTGCAATTTGTAATTTGGCTTTAATATTCCCGGTGTATCTGAATAAACAACCTGGAACTCATCGCCATTTACTATGCCCATGATCCGGTGACGTGTGGTTTGCGCTTTAGAGGTAATAATAGAGATACGCTCACCGACGAGGGCATTCATGAGCGTGCTTTTTCCCGCATTGGGATTTCCGATAATATTGACAAAACCTGCTTTATGCATAGCGCAAAGATACGTGTTAAGCGGTGAAGGTAAAGCAAGGGTTGTCATAAAATACGGCATAGTATGGATTCATGAATAGCAAGAAAAAACAAATAATTATGTAACAGCAGAAAAGAAACTTTCTATTATTTTAGCCATCCTGAATTGACCCGAATCATTTTTTATTACCCGTTGAATGAACCCGCTTTCTCCAAATCCTTCACATCTTTTATGTGAACGAATCCTTGAATCTATTACGCAAGGCATTATTCAGGTTGATAATGAAGATGTGATTGTTTATGCTAATGAAGAGTTTTGCAATTGTCTTGGCTATTCGAAAGAAGAGCTTTCAGGGCAGGTTGCATATGATTTTCTTGGAAAAGGCAAGAGCAAAGAAATTATTCATGAAAAGATAGAAAACCGCAAAAAAAACATTTCGGAAGAATACGAAATCACGTTGTATCGCAAAAATGGTGAGCCGATTTATTTTAACATGAAAGGATATCCGTTAAAGGATAAAGAGGGAAATGTTATCGGATCAATAGGCGTACATATCGATGTGACGGAGCGAAAAATAATCGAAGAGAAGCTTCTTGTCTCAGAAA
Source organism: Bacteroidia bacterium (assembly GCA_046596275.1). Classification (GTDB taxonomy): domain Bacteria; phylum Bacteroidota; class Bacteroidia; order Palsa-965; family Palsa-965. The sequence continues at coordinate 5,057 of JBKJMR010000300.1, forward strand.
AAATAAATGAACGCCTTCAGGATCTTGTGGCGAATATGAACGAAGTTTTTTTCTCGTATGATCTTATCAAAGACAAGTATTTGTTTATTTCTGCTTCCTGTGAAATAATAAATGGTTATACGCAGGAAGAATTCATGAATGGCTCCATTATGTGGCTTGATAATATTCACCCTGATGACAGGCATCTTTTGTGCAGTGGTCCGCCATTGACTTTAGAAAAGTCTTTCCGGGCGGAATATCGTATAATCAGGAAAGACCAAACCATTTGCTGGGCTGAAGGACGCTTTAAGCCTGTTCAGGAAAATGGTCTTGCGGTTCGCCTGGATGGATTTATTTCAGATATCAGCAAGCGAAAAGAGGCTGAATTGTTGCTGGAACAAAAGATGAATGAGCTGAATACATTTACTTATAAAGCTAGTCATGATCTGCGTTCGCCACTTATTTCATTACGCGGATTGATTAAGATCGCTTCGGATGAATCAAAAGACCCGAAAATGAATAAATACCTTGGAATGATCAGCGAAAGTACAGCGAAGATGGAAGCCAATTTGCAGGAGCTGATTGCTGTAGCGTTGAGCAAACAAGGAGAATTAAAAAAGAGCGAAATAAATTTCAGTGAATTGCTGCATGAAATTTTTGAAAGCATAAAGTTCCTCCCCGGATTTGACGCAGTGAACATTACAACTGAAATTAAAGTAAACGCACCTTTTTACAGTGATAAGCAAAGTCTGCATTCCATTTTATTCAACCTGGTCTCCAATTGCATAAAATACAGGAACGTTAATATCGAATCCCGTGTAAAGATCACGATAGAGGAAGATCAAAAACACATCAGGATCAGCATCAGCGATAATGGAATCGGCATTCTTCCTGAATACAAAGAGAAAGTTTTTGAAATGTTTTACCGTGCCACAGAAAATTCATCCGGCTCCGGACTTGGACTTTATATTGTGGCCACAACACTTGAAAAACTAAAAGGTAAGATCGAATTGAAAAGTGAATACGGAGAAGGATGTGATTTTATAATTCATCTACCGGTGGAATGATGTACGAATTACGGATTACAGATTACGGATTACAGATTACGGATTAC
>JBKJMR010000351.1:0-2707 GCA_046596275.1 Bacteroidia bacterium
AATTAAAATGGTATGGTTGTTTGTAACTTTTAAAAGTATTTTTGTTTTACTTAGAGTGAGTATTTATGATATTCGACGAACAGTTTGATGTAATAGTAATAGGCGCAGGACACGCAGGATGCGAAGCGGCTTCTGCTTCAGCGCGTCTTGGTGTAGAAACTGCCTTGGTTACAATAAATCTTGATTTGATTGGACAAATGTCTTGTAATCCGGCAATTGGAGGTATTGCAAAAGGTCACATAGTTCGGGAAATAGATGCTCTCGGTGGAATTATGGGTCGTATTATCGACCGCACAGGAATTCAATTTCGCTTGTTAAATCGCTCTCGTGGACCTGCCGTGCAGTCTCCGCGCGCTCAGGCTGACAGAAGTTTATACCGGCTGGAAATGCGTCAGATTTTAGAAGCCACTCCAAATCTCAACTTTCGTCAAGGAATGGTTACTGATTTGATCGTTAAAGACAGGCACATTATTGGCGTTGAATTACAAGATGCGCGTAAAATAGGAGCTAAGTCAGTAATTATTGCCACCGGAACTTTTCTGAACGGACGAATTCATACAGGTCTTAAAACTTATTCTGCCGGTCGTGCAGGGGAACCTGCTTCGACCGAGCTTGCTGAATGTCTTAAAAAACTGGGGTTTCCCGTAGGAAGGTTAAAAACCGGCACACCTCCTCGTCTTGATGGTAGGACAATTGATTGGGACGCTTTTGAAGCTCAACCTGCTGATGATAATCCGGTAGCATTTTCCTTTGCTACCGAAAAGATTGAGCAACCGCAAATTCAATGTCATATCGGATACACAAGCCAAGCTTTACATAATAAAATTCGTGAAAATCTTCATCAGTCACCATTGTATTCTGGTAAAATAAAGGGGATTGGACCTCGTTATTGTCCTTCGATCGAAGATAAAGTCGTGAAGTTTTCCGACAAGGATCGTCATCAACTCTTTCTCGAACCTGAGGGGCATAATACAAATGAAGTTTATCTCAATGGATTTTCAACATCTCTTCCGTCTGATTTACAGCTACAACTGCTCAAAATGATCGATGGTTTTGAAAAGGTGCAAATAATTCGTCCTGGTTACGCAATTGAATATGATTTTGTTGACCCAAGAGAACTCAACCAAACATTGGAAACTTCCAGAATTCAGGGGCTTTATTTAGCCGGACAAATTAATGGCACGACTGGTTATGAAGAAGCAGCTTGTCAAGGCTTAATGGCGGGAATTAATGCTGCTTTGAAAATTCAGGGAAGGCAAATGTTTCGTCTAAATCGTAATGAAGCATATATTGGTGTTTTAATAGATGATTTGATTCAGCACGGTGTTGACGAGCCTTACCGAATTTTTACTTCTCGCGCCGAGGCGCGCCTTACTTTGAGACACGATAATGCCGACCAGAGACTGTCTGCAAAGGGGAACGAAATTGGGCTTTTGAATATTACTGATTGGGCAAGGTTTAACAAGAAAAGAGATAGAATTGCAATACTTCGAAATACTTTGGACAATCTACGCTATAAACGCTCGGATGTCGAGTATGCTTCCATTTCCCAATCTCTAGGAATTGATTTAGGCGACTCAATAACTTTGTCACAATTGTCAAAACGACAAGGCGTAAGTACCCCTGTCATTTATCGTTTTTTGCCGGAAAAAATTCGTTCCCAAATAACTTTCTCCGATTTGGAAACTACTCTGGCAGATTCTCTCTATAGCGGTTATATTGAAACACAAAACAATGCAGTTGGGCGCATAAATCACAACGACAATTTTAAGATTCCTGAAAAACTTAATTTTCACCGCATAAATGGTTTGTCACACGAAATGGCGGAGCGACTTGAGCGCGCAAAACCTCAGACTTTTGGTCAGGTGCGTAAAATTTCAGGACTTACTGCTGCTTCTCTTTCTACACTATTGGTTTACTTAACCGGCTCAAGAAACTAATTTAATTTCTAATTTTTGATTTATATGTAGCACGTTCTACAATATGGATATGGAAAATTGTAGAACGTGCTACATAGTATAGAATTAACATAAAGAATTGACGAAGAAAATGCTACATTAAGCGAATAAAATAAAAACATGGGTAAAATAATAGCCGTAGCAAATCAAAAAGGTGGCGTTGGAAAAACGACAACCTCCGTAAATCTTGCCGCATCATTAGCTGTCGAAGAAAAGAAAGTTTTATTAGTGGATGCTGACCCGCAGGGAAACGCCACTTCAGGTTCAGGTGTCCCGCGAAAGCAAACCAGAAAGACACTATATAATTTATTGGTTTTGAATGAGTCAATTGAAAATGTTGTAGTGCCAACCGAGTTGCCTTTACTTTGGGTATTACCAGCGGACAAAAATCTAGCGGGTGCGGAAGTAGAATTAGTAAATTCACAGAATCGTGAATACAAATTAAAGGAATTGCTCGGTAAAGTTAAAGATCATTACGATTATATTATCATTGATTGTCCGCCTTCACTGGGATTGTTAACTATAAATGGTTTAACTGCGGCAAACTCCCTGTTGGTTCCCATACAATGTGAATATTATGCTCTCGAAGGCGTTACGGAATTGTTTGATACACTTGCACGTTTGCGTCGGGGACTCAATCCACAACTGACAATAGAAGGTTTGTTACTGACGATGTATGATGAAAGAACCAATTTAGCTGCTGCGGTGGCGCAAGATTTACGGGATTTTTACGGTTCGCAAGTTTTAAG
>JBKJMR010000108.1:0-3519 GCA_046596275.1 Bacteroidia bacterium
TCGCTGATCTTGCAATGAATCACACTGAAGCATCTGCTGCAGTTGTGAACTCTGTAAAATAGACCTCGATACATCTCGTCAGAAGAAAGTAATTCATTTTACATTTTACATATCCCCTGACGAGACACTCGGTCTGACAATTTTACCTCAAGAGAATAAAAAAAAATCCCTGTCAGCAATGACAGGGATTTTTTTTGCCGGATTTGGTAATTTAATAATCTGGTAACTGGGAAATTGAGAAGTTGAGCAATTCAATTTTTTACTGTGTCCCTGTGCCGCTGTGGCAATACATTCCTGACACGTAAAATGCTACTAGTTTATATTTACAATCTCATATCCCTTCCCTACCATCTGAAACACACAACTCGCCCATTCGTCCTATTCGGATTGATTCACCGTTGTAACTTTGGTTTGTAACGCTGAATTAAAAACTCTCCCATGGACAGAAGAAACTTTCTGCGAGCAACTTCTTTAACTGCTATTTCATTAACCGCATTCGGTTCAGTAATAAAAGCAGGCACAAACAGCTTCGTAGGCGATTGTGAAACTACGAATGATATTCTCGGACCATTTTATCGTCCCGGCGCCCCTGAGCGTGCTGATCTTACATTCGCTGATCTTACAGGAAGCCGCCTGCGCATCAAAGGAAAAATTTTGAAAGCCGATTGCACCACCCCACTTCCCGATGCAATGATCGAAATCTGGCATTGTAATACGCTCGGAGAATACGATAATAGTTCGGCAGAATTCCGGCACCGTGCAAAGCTTACTACAAAAACAAACGGCGAATATTCTTTCCTTACCATCGTGCCGGGCAAATACCTGAATGGCGAATTATATCGTCCGTCGCACATTCATTTCCGGATCACTGCAAAAGGTTATAAAGAGCTTGTCTCACAAATTTATTTCGAAGGCGATCCCGAAATCCCTACAGATCCTTGGGCATCACAGGAAAAAGCAAAAGCACGCATCCTCGATATTTTCCCCGGAACAATAAATTCAGAATTAACTGTGAAATTTGATATTTACCTAACGGAGAAATAGAATTCGTTGCGTTACTTTTTTTGACTTATACCATTGCTTATCTGTACTCCGTTCATTTGTAATCGGTAATCGGTAATCCCGTAATATGTAATCGGTATTTGGTAATCCCGTAATTGGTAATTTTGCCACCATGTCAGAAACCAATTTCCCTCTTGAATTAAAGCTACGTATCGACTGGAGCGAACTCGATCTTTTTGGTCATGTCAATAACGTGATGTTTATGAAATACGCACAAGCTGCACGCGTAAACTATTGGGAAAACTCCGGCATTTATTCTGAATTAAAAAAGAATAAGATCGGACCAATGCTGGTTTCTGTGGCTTGTCAATTCAAAAAACAATTGCTGTATCCCGGCAACGTCACGATCAAATCGGGAATGGAATTTATTAAGAACACCAGCTTTTCCATTCACCATAAAATGTACGACGATCAAGGCGATCTTGTTGCAGAAGCGCAGGATGTAATTGTGATGTTTGATTTTAATAAGAATGAAAAAACAGCGGTGCCGCAAATAATGCGCGATGCTTCAAGTGAAATTGAAGGAAGGGAATTATAAATTCAAGATTCAACATTCAAGATTCAACATTCAACATTCAAGATTCAAGATTCAACATTCAAGATTTTATTTCCCCCCAAATGCATATCCCACAGATACGCCCAACAAAGGACAACGAACTATAGAATTAGGAATGTTGTGTGTCCACTTACTGGTGATGGTTCCGGATGCATTGGTAAAATTTCCTTCTCCTTTATATCCTCCTGTGAGATAACTTAACTGAAGTTCTGCGCCAACACCAATTCTTCCTTTAATAAATTTCACACCTGGTCCAAGACAAACGCCGACACCAGTATAAGCGTATTTCACCTGGTTAATCTCATTTTGCGTAGCAGTCGAACGCTCAAAATGAACTTCCCCCGATGTATGTTTCACCGCAATTCCAAACCGTCCGTAAAACTTAAGACTGCCACTGCCAACATTTAATGCATAACAAGGTGCAATTGCTGCCTGATATTGCAGCCACGGTTTAATTTTTGAACTTGCAATTGCCGGTCCGTTCGATTCCAGATCGTAAGTCGTGACGCTGAAATCAGCAAGGTAAAACAGCACCTGGAAATTTTTCGCGAACCCACTCCTGCCCACCGAAGTCCACGTGTAAGAAAGTCCCGCATTAAATCCGCTCTTCGCATTTTGCCCTGTGCGGCTCGAAAAAGAACCGTGATAAACAGGAGCGCCGGATAAATTTTCTGCATAGAAATCAACCTTATCCGACCATTTCCCTATCGGATGCTGGTAGCCGGCAAACACCTCCCAAGGCGTACTGTGTCCATGCCGCTCGTTCTGACTATAAATGGCGGGACAAATTCCGAGGAAAATGAAAACGAAAAAATACTTCATAAGAAACAATTCAAAAAGGGTTACAGGCCAACTTGATTATGATCTTAAACGTTTTTTTCCAGCGATGGTTCCAAAGAAATTTATTTCGATTTTTCAACAATAGAATTCAATCAATAAAAAAAGCTCCCCGTTCCCGGAGAGCTTTCGTACACTATTTTCTTTGTCATTATTGATTTGTCAGGCTGAGTGTCTTGCCAGAGAAAAACTCAGTCTTACATACAACTTCAATCTGGCGAGATGTATCTAAGCCTACTTTTTCGCCACCATCTCCATCACTTCATTACTCACCCCGGTCATCGAATAACCACCATCGTGATACAAATTCTGCATCGTCACCATCTTGCTCAGATCAGAGAACATCAGAATGCAATAGTTCGCACAATCTTCTGCACTCGCATTTCCCAATGGAGAAAGCTGCTGTGCGTATTCAAAGAAATCTTCGAAACCTTTGATTCCGCCACCCGCAGTTGTTTTTGTCGGCGATTGTGAAATTGTATTTACGCGCACACGTTTTGCTTTTCCGTAATGGTAGCCAAAGCTGCGACCAACAGACTCAAGCATAGCTTTTGCATCAGCCATGTCAGAATAAAAAGAGAACGTACGTTGCGCTGCTATGTAAGTTAATCCAACTACCGAACCCCATTCATTTATCGCATCCAGCTGGTAAGCCGCGCTCATCATTTTGTGAAACGACATTGCGCTTACATCCACCGACTTCGCATAAAAATCATAATTCAGCGTGGTGTAAGGAATATTTTTGCGAATGTTCGGCGACATACCAATGGAGTGCAAAACAAAATCAATTTTTCCGCCGAGAATTTCCTGCGATTGGGTGAACAAGTTTTTCAGCTCATCCATATTCGTAGCGTCGGCAGGAATGATCTTCGAACCTGTTGCTTCAGCAAGTTTGTTGATCTCACCCATACGCATCGCAATCGGAGCGTTAGTAAGTGTAAACACCGCGCCTTCTTCATGCGCTTTTTCTGCCACTTTCCAGGCAATTGAATTTTTATCCAATGCGCCCGAAATGATACCTGTTTTACCTTTCAGTAAGTTATACATATAATTATTATTTGGTG
>JBKJMR010000243.1:0-3345 GCA_046596275.1 Bacteroidia bacterium
CCTTCCGCAAATTTTTCTTTTCCGAATAGTGCAACAGCTCCATGCGGGAAATATTACAGGATAAAGCTTGCGCTCAACAATGCTTGTACTCCATGGGCGGAAAGCACTGTAATTGTCTTGTTGGCTTGTTCACCTGCACCTGTGATCACAGGACCCGCAACATTGTGTTATGGCCAATCGGGAACTTATTGTACAAGTGGAAGAGGAACTTATAACTGGTCAACCGGCAGCACCACTTCCTGCACAACGATTACACCTACGGGTAATACTACACTTACGGTGAGCGTAACTAATGCTTCAGGATGCACTGGAACAGCGACCTACCCGGTTACGTTGTACAATACCAATCCGGATTTCACTCTTACCAGCACCCTTTACACAGGATATTTTACCTGCTCAGCAACACCGAATGTTACAACCGGTCTACCTCCCGGATTCGGTCATGCATGGATTGTAGAAGAAGTTGGCCCACCACCAACTTATACAAGCGTTCCAAATACTTTGGTAAATAGTCCCGCAATTGGTTGCTGGTGGCCGATGACCTGTAATTTCACCGGCTACAACGGTACAAGCACATATCCTTCAACTTGTCCTTCAGGAAATCCTCCCGGACAAATGACTGCGGGCCATTATTACCGTATCACACGCGGCACATGGAGCACTGCTTGTGGATGGCAACAGATTTCAAAAGTTGTGTTTATGTGCAATAACTGCCGTGGTGAATCACCGATTGTGATCGAGGAAGATAATTCTGCTCCTTCTTATGAAAACATGTCTCAGTCAAATCTCGCATCTGAAAACCAAGTGATTGATTTTACCATACAACCGAATCCAAGCAATGGAAATGTTACTTTATTGCTGGATCGCGCAGTGGAAAACGGAACAGTTGAAATATACAACCTCAACGGTCAAAAGATAGATGAGCGTATCATCAGCGGCACCAACATCGTGCAGATCGACAAGACTGGTTTAAGCAAAGGGGTTTATCTCATCAGGATAAATACCGGTGAAATGACAATAAGTAAAAAGATGATTATTGAATAAATAAAATAATTGTCCAGGGAAGGCAAGGCGATATTCGTCTTGCCTTTTTTTATTCTTCTCCCAATAACAATCTTAACAATTCTTTTTTCCTGCTTCTCGAAACTTCAATCTGCACGCCGTCACTCATAAATAAATATCCACCGTCACCGCGAATGTAACGTATCACATGCGAGAGGTTGACAAGGTGCGAGCTGTGCGACCGGAAAAAACCTGCACCAGAAAGCTGTTCATCAAAATCTTTGAGCACTTTGGCAACAGTATATTTCTTTCCGTTTTTACAAAAAATATGCGTGTAGTTTGAAGATGCTTCCAGTCGGACCACGTCTGTGTAATCTACGAGGGAATAACCCTCTACCCCTTGTATCGCTAATTTAGCATTCCTGTTCCGAAGATCATTTTCAATTGCTTCGATGCGTTCTAATATTTGGTCGCCGCCCGCTGGTTTTGTTTTTATTCTTTCCACTGCTTCACGAAGTTCGGATGGATCGATTGGTTTGAGTAAATAATCAGCAGCTTCAACGCGGAATGCTTTGACTGCGTATTCTGAAAAAGCTGTAGTAAAAACAACATGCGGTTTTACATCCTTTACAGCTTCCACAACCGAAAAACCATCTGTGAAAGGCATTTGAATGTCAAGAAAAAGCAGCTCCGGTTTCAACTTACGAACAGCTTCAATTCCTTCTTTTGCATCATGGCAAATAGCAATTATTTCAACGTCCGGACAATACTCCACAATAAGCATCCGGAGATTATCAGCGCTTCGTTTTTCGTCATCAATAATAATTGCTTTCATAGCTGCTCTGTTTTATTCACTTTCGGTATCAGCAATTCTACACAGGTTCCGGCAGAAGTTCCATCCGGATTTTTTTTGTCATTGTACTTCAATGAAAATTTAGTCCCGTACAAATTATTTAAAAGGTTAAGCCTTCGCAAGCTGATCTCTCCTCCCATAGAATTATTTCCAGCATTGCGTTGTTGTTTAAATAATTCCGCTTGTTCTCTTCCTATTCCATCATCATCAATCATACAACGCAAAATGGCGCCTTCGTCTTTTATTGAAATCAACAAATGCCCCACGCTCCGTTTATGAAGTAATCCATGCCAGATCGCATTTTCAACATACGGCTGTAACAAGAGCGGCACAATCATTAAGGAAGAAAGGTTAAGCGAAGGATCCGATTCAATTTTAAAATCAAAGCCATCCGAAAAACGCATCCGTTCGATTTCAATATAAAGTTCAAGCGTTTTAATTTCTTTGATAACGGGAATTTGTTTCTGACCCGAATTTTCCAATACGTTTCGAATCAGTTTTGCAAATTTGGCAAGGTATTCTGAAGAGGATTTTTTGTCGCCGGTGAGCACAAAATTGTGAATGGAATTAATTGCGTTAAAAATAAAGTGCGGACTCATTTGTGCACGGAGCGCTGTCATTTCCATTTCAATAAGCCGGCGATTAAAAATTTCTCTGCGGTGTACACGGTTAATCAGGTAACGAATAAAAAAAGTTATTGCAAGCAACAACACGACGATGGCGGAAACGATAAACCACCAGCGCTGCCAGAAAGGCTGAAGAATAACAAAATGAAATTCAAATGGTTTTGCCTGCGCTATTCCATCGTTGTTCAACGCAGAAAGACAAAAACAATATTCACCCGGCGGCAAACTATGAAAAGTAACTTCGCCTGATTGCGTTTCTTTCCATGCATTGTCGGCGCCGATAAGACGAAAACGATAGTGGACCTGCCCGAATGCTTTATAAGAAATTCCTGTGAATGAAAAAGCGATCGTATTATCAGTGTGGCTAAAACGGAGATTACTTTCTGAAGATGCTAAATCGATTTCATGTCCCGCAACTTTTATGCTTTGCATCCACAACGGAGGTGGAATAAGATTCTGCGGATAATTGCTGAATTGAAAACGAATAACCTGGTCCGACGAAGCCATCCAGACCGTATCAGCATTGCGTACAATCCCTACAATGTCATTGGAAGGAAGACCGTTTCGGAGAGAAAATTCTTTTACTGAAAAATTTCCCTTGTTTTCGCTTATACAAAACGCGCCGGCATTTGTTGCGACCCAGATATTTCCTTCGTCATCTGCATTCAACGCGCGACAATTTGCTGCAACCTGCGGACGATATGCGCTGAAATCAATTACGCGTTGTCCTGCTTTCAATAAAAGTCCAACACCTTTCGACGACATCCACAACCTGTCTTTCACACGGTCGTAATAAAGAAAGTCAATCCGTTCACCCAAAAGTGGATTAAGTCGGGACATATTCACAGGCGCTTTTCCCGGCAC
>JBKJMR010000001.1:0-10596 GCA_046596275.1 Bacteroidia bacterium
TAATAATTGAATGAGCCAACTGTTGATTACCATCTACGCCTAAAGCAGAACAAGTAATTCCTGATGTTCCAGAAGTTCCTTGTGGGATAAAAGCATTAGTAGGTACAGGATTGCCAATATTTACCATTCCGGAGGGCCAAAAAGGAGTTGTTTGTGGATTGCGCACATATAAATTTATTGGAAGAGATGCATTGAAACAATATGTATGAAATGTAAAGTTTGTCCCCACTATGTCCCATTGGTTATCATTCGGTGAACCCGCTGCTCCTTGCGCTCCTACGTATCCAAAATTCTGTACAAAACCTCGGTAGTGATCGTCGAGCATGGAATTGTTTCGGAACTGGGTATTCGGCATTTGTCCCGAGCTGAATAACCCATCACCAATATTTAGTGTAGTGTTACATTGCACCTGTGCGCCATCGCTCAAATCAACGCGTATTCCTGAAATCCAATAATTCTGTTCACTGAGCGGAACACTGCTTTGTGCTGTATTGTCTGCAATAAAAGGAGCCACACAGCCCATTGCGAAAATACCAGAAGCATACTGGAGATTGGATTGGAAAGGCAAATGAATGACGAAGAGCCGATTTGTAATTACACGTGGCTTATAGAGATTTTCAATGCGGATTCCATAGCGCATATGGTTCACATCGTTGTCGGTTATACCAACAACTGTACTAATATTCGGAGTTAATTCCTGTATCCAGATTCCGCGTGCATTCTGATTAAGATTCGTTGAAGTAAGATCAATGTCGTTCTGGGCAATGCTTGTATTTGCGCCAACATTTACATAGCAGCGTATACCGAAAACAGCATCGCGGATATTATTTTTTTGGACAAGGATCGTTCTTCCTGAGCAGTATTCAATATACACAGGCATTCCACCGTAAACATTTGTGCTGCTGAAATTGGTATTTGAGAAAATGTTGTTTACAACCGAAACATTATAATAAGTAGAAACATTTACACCGTAAGTACAATTGAGAAACTTATTTTGTTTAAAACCTGTACCTCCAACAACAAGACTTCTCGGCCCGTAATTTACAAGTCCCGTTGCATGAATGGCGTGTCCGACAACAGGACACGTCGGGAAACAAGGTGGCGAAGGGCTGGGGGCAGTGATGTTGTTGAATTCACAATTGTAAACAACAACATTGCTTCTTAAAATTTCAATACCAACATCCAGGTTATTGAATGTATTCTTCAACGGCAGACTTGTAGCATCCCCGATCTGGATATTATTGACATCTGTAATTTGTATGCCGTACTGGCTCCTTTTCGCTGTGTTAGGAGAACGTAGCGTGTTAAGGGGCGATGAAGCATAGGTATACAATGTTGCATTGTCTGCGCAAGTTATTGTAGTTCGCCTGATAGATCCCGGGAAAGCGCCGCCACAAGAATTGATCTGTACTGCCACGAGATTTTTATTAAAAATGACATCGCCCGAAGAGCTTCCTGCAATAACCACTTTTCCCCCATTATTGGAAATGACTGCATATTGCGCATCTTCGATTGTAGAGCGGTCGGTAATAGTAAGCAAGCTGTTGGGATTTGTTCCATCAACAGTAATTCCATACCACATTTCCGAACATGCAAAAAGATGCGAATTGTCGATGGTAAGACGCACACCGGGATTGATTATAATTTGTGCGTTCTGGCCAAGTTTGACAAGGCAGTTTTGTGTAAGAACAAGGTCCTGGTCGATCGTGAGCGTTCCGTTAATTGAAAAACTCTTGTTCGAAATCGTGTAAGGTGCGCCCACTCCAAAACCAGGGCACATCGTGTTGATTTGTGAGGCGTTTATATTATAAAAATTCGGAGAAACACAAGTGGGAGGTTGTGTCCATGTACAACATCCCGGAATATATAAAGATGCGGTATTGCTGCATCCTGTAGCTGGGATTGAAACCGTAACACTTACAGTTCCGCCTGTATACGTAGCAGCGCCCCATGTAACAGTAATACAATTGGCGCCGGGCCCTGCAATGTAAGTTGCTCCTGAAGGAACAGTCCATGAATAGACTGCATTTGCAGTGGTGGGACAGCATAAAATGGACGAACCCTGACAAGGACTCAGGCCACCATCAATTCCGGCCGGGGGAATCGGGTTGACAGGAACTACGATCGTTTGTGTAACAGTACAACCTTTAGAATCAGTAACGACTACTGTGAATGTTGTTGTTACAGTCAGTGTTGCAGTTGTGCTTTGCGAATTAGGATTGCTTAGAAGGCCTGCAGGTTGCCATTGGTATGTATACCCGGGCGTACCTCCGGATGGGGATACATTCAATTGGCTGGTTCCGCTACCACACAAGGCAGGAGGAGTTGCAGTAATAGTTGCAACTAATTGAGGAGGTTGTGTTACTATAACAGAAGTTGTAGTCGAACATCCATTTGCATCTGTAACTGTAACGGTGTAAGTACCCGCAGCTAAATGCGGAACTGTAGTCGTGGTTTGTCCACCCGGAGACCATAAATACGTGTATGGCGGATTATTAGAAGGAGAAACCGTAACTGTTGCATTTCCATTCTGTCCACCATAACACCAGGGAGAAGTAAACGAAGTAGTTAGTACGGGTGCCGGTACAACAATTACCGTAATAGTTCCTGAATTTGTACAACCGTTAGCATCCGTAACATTTAATGTGTAGGTGGTGGTGCTTGAAGGAAAAACGTGGATAAAACTCGTAGAGAAATTGCCCGGTGTCCAATTATAGATATAACCTAAAGAACCCGACAAAAGGTATACACCCGTTCCGGCACAAATGACAGCCGGTCCCGGCACACCTGTTGAACTGGAGTTTTGTGTCCACGTCAGATTTACAACCGGCTGTGGATATACTTGCACTGTAACAATTGTTGAAACTGACGTGCAAGAAGAGGATGAAGGTGTTGAGGCGGTGACAGTATATGTGGTCGTAGCAGACGGAGTAGCAACGGGAGATTGACAATTATTACACGAGAGGCTACCTGATGGAGACCAGGTATAGGATGTAGCACCGGAAGCATTCGCAGAGAGTTGGCTTGAGGTTCCCGGACACATTGGAGAACCTGTCGCTGTAATAGGAAGTGTAGCAGGACAACCAACCGTGGCTGAACCCCCAAAGGTCATAGTAACAGTATGTCCGGAAACTCCTGAGAAATTAGAAAAACAGATGATGTATTGCTGTCCACAAATAACATTTAAGGCAGGCTCATAATTAAACGGATTACCACCGAACGGAGGAGCTCCTATGCCGGAGCCGCCTGTATTTGAAGCATTCCAGTTACATCTTACCGGGGCAAGCAGGTTGCCCGCAATATCAGAACAGGCTGTCGTGGGATTATACGGGTACATAATCCAGTCATATAATCCTGCTTGATTCTGAGTACTTCCATCAAAATTAAAATTAAGCCAACCAGTTCCTGTAATAGTAATAAGCAGCCATGTGCTGTTCACTTCACCTGTTTTTAAACAACCTCCATTAGTGCTTCCGCCCGGGTGATAATTATTGGGCGCTTGACAGCTTACGTCATTAACAGGGTTACCAAAACTACAAATGGGGGGAAGACTGCTGAAGTTCCCACTCCCCAGGCTCAATGGAAATGTTACTTTGTTGTTAGTTGGGCAGACGACAATGGGATTTTCGCAATCACAATTTCCACCGGAACAAGATGGACCAGCAACAGTATTTAACAGGGATATTCCAAACCAGGAGGAAGAGCTTCCGCACAATCCATCTAAACACGAGGATAGTGTTTTCTTCTCAACTGAAATGTAATAGGTGGTTCCAATATTTAAATCCGAGGCAGGGATAAGAAGAATTTCTTTCCGCCCCATTCCATCCACGGAATCAATATTCCTTTCGCTAAGAAGAATTAAAGACGAGCAAGACCCGCTAAATAATTTCAGGGAATGTAAATGAGAAACAGGAGAATGAATTGTTGTAGCAGGAAGCGCTATCTCTACGTTTGTTGTTGTTGAATTCGCGACAAATCCGAACCACATAACGGTATCAGATCCTGCCAAACTATAATCATTTACAATAAACGAGGAAGACGGAACAATAAAAATGGACGAATCGCAACTAGCGCCATTTTGTGCTTTTGAAAAATGGAATTGAAAAAGCGCCAGGAAACCCAGTGCAATTATTTTGGAGAAAAGGGCCATTTCTAATAATTACACTGTAAATAAGCGAAGAAGCTATTTCTTCGTCTTTTCTTTTTGGCCGTTCAGCTGTTTCAATTGATTTGCTGTATCGAATTTCAATTGCGTCAGCTCATAATGATTTTGTGAGATGACAGAATGTTTGTCGATAATGCTCGGACCTTCAATCTGCCAGTCGGTAATACGTTTGTGTTGAAAACGGCAATCGTTGCAAATCCAGTCGATCACTTCTCCCCACTGATCTTTTCTTCCTGTTACACGCAATACATCTCCTCCTTTGAACCAGAGACGAACCTTGCCTGCGCACTTTGTACAATTGCGATGTGCATCAACCGGTTTTGTAAACCATACGCGCTGTTTGAAACGGAATGTTTTATCTGTCAATGCACCTACAGGACAAACATCAATGACATTTCCTGAAAATTCATTCTCAATATTCGCTGCGATGTATGTAGAAATTTCAGAAACTTCTCCGCGGTTAATTACACCATGCACGCGTTTTTCTGTCAGCTGATCTGCAGTGTTCACACAGCGGAAGCAAAGAATGCAGCGCGTCATGTGTAATTGAATATACGGGCCGATATCTATTTTTTCAAAGGTGCGGCGCGGGAAATCGTAACGAGTTGCTGCGGGACCATTTTCATAACCGAGATTTTGCAAATCGCATTCGCCGGCCTGGTCGCAGATAGGGCAGTCGAGCGGGTGGTTGAGCAATAAAAATTCTACCACACCTTTACGTTCTTCGAGCACTTGTGGGGAAGTGAAGTTTGCTACTTCCATTCCGTCCATCACTTCTGTACGGCAGGAAGCAACAGGTTTCGGCATTGGATTCGGATTTGCGGCCGAACCTTTTGTGACACGCACGATGCAGGTGCGGCAATAACCGCCGCTGACTTTGAGCTTCGAGTAGTAGCACATTGCAGGAGGTGCAACATGTTTCCCGATCATGCGCGCGGCCTGGAGAATGGTAGTGCCTTTCGGTACTTCAATCTCAACTCCGTCTATGGTTACTTTAGGCATATTATGCGTTAATTGAAATTCTTAATTAAGAAACCGGTTGAAGATTTCTCAGATTATAATAATGCTTTTGATCTTTTATATTTTGCGGATTCTTAATGTACTCTTCAAACTCTGCACGGAAGTGACGAATCGCACTTGCAACAGGCCACGCTGCTGCATCTCCCAATGGACAAATTGTTTTTCCTTCAATTTTTCCTTGTATGTCAAACAGTAAATCTACATCAGCTTGTTTTCCGTGTCCATCGAGAATGCGGTGGAGAATTCGTTCCATCCAACCTGTTCCTTCGCGACACGGTGAACATTGTCCGCAGCTTTCGTGGTGATAAAAGCGTGTGAAGTTCCAGAGGTTTTTTACAATGGAAGTGGTTTCATCCATTACAATAAATCCGCCGGAGCCGAGCATTGTTCCTGTAGCGAATCCGCCATCAGAAAGAGATTCGTATGACATTAAACGGGGCTCGCCTTTTGCTGTTGTCAAAAACAATTCGCCGGGCAAAATCGGAACGGAAGAACCGCCGGCAACGACTGCTTTTAATTTTTTACCGTTTTTTATTCCGCCGCAATATTCATCGGAGAATAAAAATTCTTCGCAGGGAAGTCCGAGATCGATTTCGTAAACGCCGGGTTTATTAATATGTCCGCAAGCGGAGATCAATTTTGTTCCTGTGCTTTTCCCGATACCGATCTTTGCATATTCTTCACCGCCCATGTTGATGATCGGAACAGTTGCTGCAATTGTTTCAACGTTATTGACAACAGTTGGTCTGCCCCAAACGCCCGACACAGCAGGGAATGGTGGTTTGATCCTTGGATTGCCGCGTTTTCCTTCGAGCGATTCGATCAATGCAGTTTCTTCTCCGCAGATGTAAGCGCCTGCTCCGAGCTGCACATATAATTCAAGATCATAACCTGAACCTAAAATGTTTTTTCCGAGAAAACCTGCATCGTAAGCTTCCTGGATTGCTTTTTCAAGAATGTGATAAACATAAAGCAATTCTCCGCGGATGTAGATGTATGAAACATTTGCACCGAGCGCAAAACTTGACAGGATCATTCCTTCAATAAGGATGTGTGGTTTTTTCTCCATGAGAAAACGATCCTTGAAAGTGCCGGGCTCCGATTCATCTGCATTACAAACCAAATGACGCGGAACGCCTTCGGGCTTTGCGATGAATCCCCATTTCATTCCGGTTGGAAATCCAGCACCGCCTCGTCCGCGTAAGCCGGATTTTTTTACTTCTTCTACTACTTCGCCCGGCTGCATCTTCAACGCTTTTTCAAGCGCCTGATATCCGCCATGAGCACGGTAAACGTTCAGGGTTTCGATTCCCGGGACGTTGATATTTTCAAGAAGGATTTGCTTTGCCATATTATACTATCTGCGTGTTGCACTAACGCTCCAGCCTGAAGGCTGGAGTTGGGGAGCCTATGCTATGTGTTTTTTATCGTAGTGAGTTTTGCGAACTCCTTCTGCTGCGTATGTTCCGATCATCTGATCAACAGCTTCGCAGGTCATGTTCTCGTGATATTTTTCTCCGACTTGTATCACAGGAGCTGTTCCGCATGCTGCTAAACATTCTACTGTGCGAAGTGTGAACATTCCATCAGGAGTTGTTTGTCCGTCGCGGATGTTTAGTTTTTTCTCAATGTGACGAACAAGATCTTCTGCGCCTAACAACCAGCATGGTCCTGTGCGGCAAACTTCGATCAAACATTTTCCGACCGGCTTGAGATTGAACATGGAATAAAATGAAGCGACTTCGTACACTTCAATGGATTTGATATTCAGAATTGAAGCCACGTAATCCATCACGGGAGCATCGAGCCATCCGTCGAATTCCATTTGTGCGAGATGCAGAATTGGAATCACTGCAGATTTCTGACGTCCTTCAGGGTAACGCTTGAGCATACGCTGCACAACCGCCATCGTTTCATCCGTAAATTTTATTTCCTTCGTCATTGTTGAAAATCGGTATTCTGTATCAGTTGTCGGTTGTCAGTAGTCAGTATCAGTAGTCGGTCAGTTGTTTGACCGCTGACTACTGACACTGAATACTTTTTTTATGCGTCTAGTTCTCCTGCGATTACATTCATTGAACTCATTGTCAGAATCGCGTCGGATAACATTCCGCCTTTGATCATTTCGGGGTATGCTTGATAATAAATGAAACACGGACGACGGAAATGTAAACGGTAAGGCTGACGTCCACCGTCGCTGATGAGGTAAAAACCAAGCTCACCATTTCCGCCTTCTACTGCGTGATAAACTTCGCCTTTCGGAACGTCTGTTTCTCCCATTACAATTTTGAAATGGTAGATAAGCGCTTCCATTTTATTATAGACATCTTCTTTGGGCGGCAAATAAAATTCAGGAACGTCGGCGTGGAAAACAGGATCCTTGCGATCGATCTTTGCAAGCGCTTGTTTGATGATGCTGTATGATTCCCACATCTCCTGTTCGCGAACCATAAAACGATCGTAGGTATCTCCGTTTTGTCCGACAGGAATGATAAAATCAAAATCTTCATAGGAAGAATACGGATTCATTACACGAACATCATAATCCACTCCCGCAGCACGAAGATTCGGGCCGGTGAATCCGTATTCAAGCGCGCGATCTCCTTTGATTGGACCAACACCAATTGTGCGGTCCATAAAAATGCGATTGCGTACCAATAATTTTTCAAACTCTTTTAAGATCGCCGGGAATTCTTTCATGAAGTGATCGATCTTCTCCCAGGCTTTTTGTGTCCAGTTGCGTTCGAATCCACCGATACGTCCGAAGTTTGTTGTGAGACGTGCGCCGCACAATTCTTCGAAAATTTCATAGATAAATTCGCGCCACTGGAATACATAAAGGAATCCGGTCATAGCGCCGGTATCGACACCGACAACTGAATTACAAATGATATGATCGGCGATACGTGAAAGCTCCATGATGACGACGCGCATGTATTCGACACGCTTCGGCAATTTTGCATTGATCAATTTTTCCACGGTCATGTGCCAACCCATGTTATTGATCGGTGAGGAGCAATAATTCATGCGATCGGTGAGCGTGGTGATCTGGTAAAACGGGCGGCGTTCAGCGATCTTTTCAAATGCGCGGTGAATGTAGCCGATGGTTGGTTCTGCGTTCACGATCACTTCTCCATCCATGGTGAGGATGTTTTGAAAAATGCCGTGCGTTGCAGGGTGCGTTGGTCCGAGGTTAAGTGTTGAATACACTTTCTCTTCGGGCGTTGCAGTTATATTTTCCGGTTGTTCCTTCACAGTTATTTTATTGGGTGTCCCGATAAACTATCGGGAAAATTAGTTACGAAAAAGTGCGAAAAACGAAAGGGGTGCGGAATACATTTTCGATTCGTTAATTATGGGTTCACTCTTTTTCACTTTCGTATTTCGTAGTTTCGTTTTTGGTTCGTTTTTCGTACTGTTATCTTCCGAACATGGCATCGTTTTTATCGTCGCGGGTTGGATCTTCCAATGGAAATTCTTTTCTCATCGGGAAGAAGGTGATGTCATCCATATTCAGAATACGTTTCAATTCGGGATGACCTTTGAAATTAATTCCGAAGAAATCGTATTCCTGTCTTTCCATCCAGTTAGCTGTTGGCCACAGTGTGGTAGCTGTCGGAACTTCGCAATTATTTTCAGGAAAAAATGTTTTGATGCGAATGCGTTTGTTCTCCGGCATGTTGTGCAATTGATACATCACACCGAATTCTTTGCCTTTATCTTCCGGGTAATGTAATCCGCACATGGAAGTAAGAAAATGATAATTCATTGCTGCATCTTCTTTCAAAAATTTCAGCACGTCATGAATATTTTCACGCTTCACAATGAAAATCGGAAAATCATATTCAATCAAAGAAGCAAGAATTCCTTCCCCGAACTTTTCCTGCAATCGCGCAAGAATTGTGTCGTGTAATGATTTTATATTTTCTGCTGTAGCTAACATTTAGTTCGGAGTTCGGAGTGGTGAGTTCGGAGAGTCGGTTTGTTTTTTAGTTTTTGAAATTTCCTTTTTTATTCCATTCCGTATTTAGTCATCATCGCTTTGTACTCGTCTGAGTCGCGGCGACGGAGCGATTCTGTTTCTACTAGTCTTTGAATTTGGATAATTCCATCGAGCACTTGTTCTGGTCGCGGAGGGCATCCGGGAATGTAAACGTCGACAGGAATAATTCTATCTACGCCTTGCAATACGCTGTACGTGTCAAAAATTCCACCACTCGAAGCGCATGCGCCCATTGCTAAAACCCAGCGCGGCTCAGCCATTTGTTCGTAGACCTGCTTCAAAACCGGTCCCATTTTTTTTGCGATTGTTCCCATCACCATCAGCAAATCTGCCTGGCGTGGTGAGAAGCTCAAACGTTCGGAACCAAATCTTCCCAAATCATAATTGGAAGCCATGGTTGCCATAAATTCGATTCCGCAGCATGAAGTTGCGAATGGTAAAGGCCAGATTGAATTTTTACGCGCAAGTCCTACAGCTTTCTCAAGCGATGTAGCAAAAAATCCGGGCCCTTCTATTCCCGCAGGTGAATGCGAGATGTCTAGCTTGCTGCGTTTTGGTTCTTCGATTGCCATTTTTCAGTAGTCGGTAGTCAGTTGTCAGTACTCAGTTGTCGGTTGTCAGTGAACGCTTAGTAGCCGATAACCGACTACTGACACTGACTACTTTTTTCAATCATACATTCAAGCTTTTTATCATTAGGCACGTTTAAGAAACGTGCCTAATGATAAAAAAATCAATCATCCCATTTTAAAGCGCCTCTTCTCATGATGTAATAAAATCCGATGAGGAAAACGAGGATGAATGACATCATTTCAACAAATCCTACGATTCCGAGTCCGTGCAGTGGGCCTGCTCCATCGGGATCGCGAAAATTTACGGCCCATGGGTACATGAAGATCACTTCCACGTCGAAAAGGACGAAAAGAATGGCGACGAGGAAATATTTGATGGAGAATGGAACACGTGCATTGCCCTGTGGTTCAATGCCGCACTCAAAAGTTTCGAGCTTCTTTTTTGTTTTACGGATCGGTCCCAGCTTGTGGGTGACGAAAAGCGTTGTAAGCACAAATCCAGCAGCCACAAGTACTGTAAAAACAATTGGAAGATAATCAACAGAAGTTGACATTCAGATCGATTTAAAAGATTTTTACCCTTCTCAAACCTATTCGTAAGGAGGGGCAAAAATAATCATAAATCGGTATGAAAAACCTGATTTTGTAGGGAAATAGACGGATGTGGGAATGGGGTCGATGAGTGGGGGGAAGTTTCGGGTTTCGAGTTTCGGGTTCGGGTTCTGGGTTTCGAGTTCGGGGTTCTGGGTTCTGGGTTAAGAAATGTTTTTCTTCGGGAGAAATGTTCTTTCCCGGAATGTTCAATGTCAAACAAATCCGCCGCGGCGGATTTGTTT
>JBKJMR010000148.1:0-3562 GCA_046596275.1 Bacteroidia bacterium
CGCCACCTGAATTCAGCAACGATAGCCAATAACAATCCGGCGCAGGATTTCTTATTATTCCGGCCGTGTTGAAATCAAATGTGTTGGTGTATAAAGTATCATGGCTTATATTTTCAACAATGCGCACGGTGGTTGTTATATCCTCTTTATGAATTGCTGAAAAGGATTCATGCGAAAGAATCAATTGGTAACTGCGATTATTAATTTGCATCGGGAAGATGGTATCAATATATGCTTCCGGCATTGCCAGGGAAGTTGCATTGGTTTGCTGTGGATCTTCTGCATTTAAAGAAATTCTCTCCTTACTGCAGTCCTGATCGCAGCTTATCAATAGTAATAATGGAAAAAAAATAAATACAGGAAGCCTGGTCGTGCCCGGGTTGTGCATGATCGTTGTGCGTGGGTTAGTGGGTTACTTGCAATGATAGGATTGAAGCGCTGGAGGAGCTTACGCACAAAATACTACCGGGTGTTATTGTAATGTTAAACGAAAATCATCTGTGGAGGTTTCGGTGCTGTGAAATTCACCAAAATAAATGAGTTTTTATCGGATTTAAGAAGCTTTTATTTTGCGGGATGATGTGCGCGGATGTTTTTAGCTGCGAGGGCAACTGTATTTTCTACCCGTTGTTTCCTCGTTTCCGGCTTTTTAGCGGTCAGGATCCATTCGAGGATCATTTTTTTTGAAGAAGGAGGGAAAGCAAGAAAATTCTTCTGTGCCTTTTTATTTTTGTCAAACAACTTTTGGAGGTCGGATGGAATTTCCATGGATTCCACTTTTTCCAGCGCTGTCCAGGTTCCTGTCTTCTTTGCAAGATCAATTGTGGCTTGTCCGGCCGGAGTCATCAAACCGGCTTTGATCATTTTAGCTACGCGCTCACGGTTAGGTTTGCTCCAGTTGCTTTTCGGCTTACGCGGTGCGAAGGATTGCAAATGACTTTCATCATCATGTTTAATTGCTTTGCTGTCGATCCAGCCAAAACATAAAGCTTCTTCAACGGCTTCTTCATAATTTACACTCACGGTTTTGCTTCCTTTGCGATAGATGATCAGCCAAATGGTTTTTTCTTTCGCATGGTTTTTCTCCAGCCATTTACGCCAGTCTTTTCTTGTTTTTGCGTAAAATGTTTTTGGTTCTTTCAATTCCATTATTGTATTTATCTTTTTTTTAATCCACGACTGCACATTTGCCAGTGTAAATAATTTTATTGTCCTGCATTATTTTGACAATATAAACTCCTGCCGGTAAATTTTCTTTTTTGATCAACATGGTCTTGCCTGAAATATCCGGAAGCTGTTTTACGAGCTGCCCATTGGTAGTATAAAAAAGCAAGGTTGCATTTTTCAAAGCAGTATTCGTGCTTAGTGTTGTTTCAAAAGAAAATGGTGAGGGGAAAAATGTTGCTGACAACCCTGAATTATTTTCGTTGATACCTGAAAGATCACAGGTATCAGGAGTGTATTCCCAAAGATCATTCTGGTAGGAAGAAACGTAATCATTTATCCACCCCATTCCGACATAACCTTTACAATCGATTGAAAATGCTGTTGCGAGCTCTCTCAGGTTTCCGGCAAAATTCGAAACAGGCGTCCATGTATTCGCCCAAACATCATACTTCCAAAAATCCGATACACTTCCCGTTCCGACACTTGTAGTGCCTGTCCCAACATACGCGCAGCTTCCAATCACAAATGCTGTTGCTTCACTGCGTTTAGTGCCACCGAAATTTGCTTTTTGAGTCCACGTATCTGTTGCCTGATTGTATTGCCAGAGATCGCGGCAATAATCTGTAAGAGAAAGCCCGGTTGCAATAAAACCTTTATCACCAATGGAAAAGCCAACTGCTGCGACACGCTCGGAACCGGAAAAATTTGCTTTCTGTTCCCACGTATTTGTAAGCTGATCCCATTCCCAAACATCATTGTGATAAGCTGTAGGAGAAATACCTGTTGCAACATATCCTTTCGTCCCAATTGCAAATCGAACGTCAATACGCCTCAGAGGTCCGGGAAAATTTGCTTTCTGCACCCAGCTATCAGTAACCGGATCGTATTCCCAAAATTCATTAGAGGAATAAAATTCTCCGATATATCCTTTGTTACCAATGGTAAAAGCAAAACCTTCTGCAGAATCGGGGAAATCCGCTTTCAGCTGCCATGAATTATTTGCAGGATCATATTCGGCAAAATTATTGGGAGCATTTCCGGTGGTAATATATCCTTTGCCACTCAACGAAAATCCGGGACAGCTATAGTGTCCGGGTAAAGGACAATTCGCTTTTTGCATCCACGTGCCTTGTGATAAAAGCGCGCAAAAAGAAAATGTGGAAAATAAAACGAGCAGGGTATTTTTCATTAATTATTATTTTGTGGATTATAAATAATCAATCGGGTTCAGATAAAACATTTTTTTCCAACCCTGGTGATCTGAATCAATTCGCCAGAAGTAGGGAAGGAGTGTGGCGATGGAATAATGTAAATGCGGTGGTTTGCCTTTTGCATTTCCGGTTGTGCCAACTGTGCCGATGAGCTCTTCACGACTTGCCCATGAAAATGTGGAAGTTTTAATTTCTTTTAAATGCGCGTAATAATGTATGCGCCATTTCGGACCTAAAACAACAACCACATTTCCGCCCATTCGTATTTCTCCTGTGTAGATGACAAGTCCGCTGACAGCTGAATTAATATTCGTCCCTTCCTTAGCGAATATGTCCACACCTTTATGCGTTCCTGATTTTCCCCAGGGATAATACCAGAATGATTTGGCGTTGTAGCTTGTTTTTGTTGCGCCCTCGACCGGCATTGAAAATTTTTGCGGAAGAATTAATCCGAGCAGGATAATGCCCAAAATTAGAATGCCGGCTTTTTTTCTTCGTGTCAATGGCAGGGGGTTAGGATTATTGAATTTAGATTCTGCTATTCCGCATTAGCAATAATACGCCAAACTTCCATCAAAGAACTTTCTGCATTCGCATTATATTTTCCAAACCGCATTTCAGCAAGTTCCATAGCCGGTTTCGGATCTGCGCCGTATTCTATGAGTAGTTTGGCGATCGCTGCGAATTCTTTGATATCGTATTCTTCGAGCATCGGACTCGAAAGGCTGGATACAACTAAAGTAAGTGGCGTAGCGGGTTGATGAATTGTATTATCTGCGCCGGCGATTGCGGGTAAAACCTGGTTGGGATCTTCTCCTGATTCCAAATAATATTTTACTGTTCCGGCATCATGAGAAATGATGGCAGCGATTAATGCTTTTTTACTTTGCTCTTCCATATCGTTTGTTCTTATCAAAAGCCGCTTACTTAATTTCAAAAAAAACTCCCCTGTTTCCGGGAGAGTTTTTTTAAGTTTTTATTCTATAAAGATTATGGCTTGGTGCAAAAATGCTGGATCGATTTTATAAACTTATCCATTTGATCTTTGTCTTTTGCTAAAACCATTAGCGTAATTGTTTTGGTGATGACTTCTGTATCGCTGCCATGCTTATAGCTCAGATCGGTTGTGAAATGGATCTTCAGCTCGAGCAGATCAGGGTGACCGGAAGAAACGGTAAATTCAA
>JBKJMR010000195.1:0-4901 GCA_046596275.1 Bacteroidia bacterium
GGGGTAACCGCTGCAATCCGGCCTGGTCCGAAACATTATCTCAGTCACAAACAAACTCCGGAAAAAATGGAATCTCTCCCAACTAAAAACGAAAATCTCCGAACTAATCCCGATAATTATCGGGACCGAACTAAAACCCGAAACCCGAAACTCGAAACCCGAAACGAAACTCGAAACGAAACTCGAAACCCGAAACGAAACTCGAAACCCGAAACTATTTTTTAACTAAAGGCAATGCCACATTCCCATCCGAAGTAATAACCTGCATCACATACATTCCACTCGTAAGCATATTAATTCCTTCAGGCGAAATCAAATTCGCACCTGCATGCAGCTCACCAAAATTTTCCTGCAGCACAATTCTTCCCTGCAAATCTATAATTGAAATCTGCACCGTCGAAGTTTTTTCAAGGTTCAGCATCACATTCAATTCCACCTCAAACGGATTCGGATAAGCCTGCGCATTCACTGCAAACGAAATAGCCGGCACCGAAGAAATATTAATATTCGATCTCAATATTCTTCCGTCATTACCGCAGATAAACGCAACAGAATCACTTGCAAAACAAATTTTATTGAGCTTCTCTTTTACATAGCTCATACTTTCATTCGCCCAGTTTGTTCCGCCTACATAGGTGCGATAAATGTTTCCGCTATCGCCGCAAATTATTCCTGCCAGGTTATTGCCGAAACGCACGCAGGTTAAATTTTTAGAAGTAAGCGGCGTCACCGTATCCCAGGTTAATCCTGCATCAATAGACTCAATCATTTTTCCACCATTGCCAACAACAAAACCATTCGGACTTGTTCCCGCAAACGAAATGCTTTTACACTGGAAAAATCCGAGATAAGGTTGTGTTTGTGTTGTCCACGTTACTCCTGCATCAATCGTCATCGCAATATATCCGCCATCGCCTACCAACCATCCCACAAGCGGATTCATAAAATAAATATCGCGTATCGGTTGTGTCGTCTGGCTGTTGAGCGTATCCCAGGATGTTCCATAATCAGAAGTTCGATAAAGCGCACCATTATCTCCACCAATAAACGTCATCGAATCGCTGAGCGGAAAAACACAATTCAGGTTTTGTGTACCGATTTGATAAACAGCAGAGATCGTCATCACATTGGTGTTGCAGAAATAAATTTGTCCGCTATCGCCCACTGCATAACCATAAGAAGAAGGTGCAAAAATGCCAACATCATTTATTGCCGGCGTATTGGTTGGCATATTCGCAGCTACCCAGGTCTGTCCCGCATTCACAGTAAAAAAAGCTGCACCGCGGCCGGTCGTTGGATTTTCTCCTACAGCCACACCATTGTAATTGTCAGAAAAGGCAATAGAATTAAAATTTGTATTCGTGAGCGTATTCAGCGTATCCCATTGCGCATTTGCACAGAAAGAAAAAAGAGAAGCAGCAACAAGCGTAAATATTTTTTTCATGATGTTTTTTAGTTGTTCGATTTTGTTGAGGTTAAAATTTTCCCGGGTTTTACAAATGGGATTTACATGCCAAATCCAAAACCAACGCGAAGTATCAACGGACTCGGATACGGTGAATCTGTCGAGTAAGTAAGATTATAAAGCAAAAGAACATAGCTCGCAAAATTTCCGAAATTCTGCCTGTAACCACCACCT
Organism: Bacteroidia bacterium; assembly: GCA_046596275.1. Lineage (GTDB taxonomy): Bacteria > Bacteroidota > Bacteroidia > Palsa-965 > Palsa-965. The sequence continues at coordinate 1,640 of JBKJMR010000195.1, forward strand.
ACCAATACGCTGTTCAGGTAGTAGCGGTAGTCCGGCCGCACATACGGATCCCATTCGCCGTTAAGCGCTTCATATTCGCCATGCAAAAAAATATTTTCAAACAGCGCATAACGTGCCCAAATGCTGCCGCCATAAATGTGAATGGCTTCACTCTGGTAACCAGGGTAATTAAACCGGATATAATTATAAGTCAAACCGATTCCCGGCGTAAACCGGTCAGTAACTTTATATCCAATCATCGGTGAAACGCTGATGCTTGTAACATTCCCGAAATTCAATCCCATATTCCCGCCGAATACAAGATGATCCATCAAATTATAAGGCGGAGGCATTTTTCTTGGCGACGTAACCGAATCCCTGTCCTGCGCACGCACGCAAACCGGTAAAACCAGCAGCGCTAAAATGAAAAGTAAATTGTTATACCGAAACATGCTATAAAGTTACGTTGAATTTTGCGCTTTACCGGGGCGAATTAATAATAGGATGCTTAAAACAGTGAAAGGTTGCTTGCAATGTTTTGTGTTAATTTGTCCTGCGATGAATATAATTGTCACAGGCGCCAGCCGCGGAATAGGTTTTGAGACCGCTCTTTTGTTATGCGAACAGGGCCACCACGTTATTGCTTTCGGCCGTAACGGCAGCGGGCTCGAAAAATTACAAAGTGCCTGCCGAGCCTCCGGTTCCGATTCCAGGCTAATGCTCCTCTCTGGCGACCTCACTTCCGAAAAGGACATCCAGCAATTAGTTTACACCGCCAAATCCCTCAATTCGCACATCGATGTGCTCATTCACAATGCCGGCGCCATCCTGAATAAAGCGTTTGAGAAGATTTCTCCTGAGGAATTGCGCCAGGTTTATGAAGTAAATGTTTTTGCCCCTTTCAGGCTCACACAGGTTTTGCTTCCGTTAATGGGAGGCACAGCTATTTCTCATGTAGTTACAATTTCAAGCATGGGAGCCGTACAGGGCAGCTCAAAGTTCCCGGGTTTATCGGCCTATACCTCCAGCAAAGCAGCCATAACAGGATTATCAGAAATGCTTGCCGAAGAGCTGAAGGACAAAAACATTCGTGTAAACTGCCTCGCCCTCGGTGCCGCCCAGACAGAAATGCTGGAAATGGCCTTTCCCGGCTACAAAGCCCCACTATCTGCAAAAGAAATGGCTTCCTGGATTGCCTGGTTTGCATTGAACGGGCATAATTATTTCAATGGCAAGATATTGCCGGTAGGTGTAAGTACCCCGTAATTATTCGATCACAATTAATTTCTCCCGGAAAAGAAGTCCGTCGGTCGTAAATGCCTGTATGAAATATGTTCCGGCATGCAACCCGGTCAATCTTATTCCTTCGCCCTGGCCGGTTTTTGTCACATATAGCAGCTGACCTGTAAGGGAATAGATCTGCACAGCACATGTGAAAGGCAGGTTTTTAATGTGAATTTCCTCTCCCGCATGCACCGGCATAGGAAAAACCAGGAAATCCCCATCATCTTTCCGGTCGGCAATCCCATTACTTTTTTCAGCGCACAGGAAGCTATTACCAACCAGCATGCTACCACCGGCATTTTGAAAGGATCCTCCATTTGTCACCAACGCCATATTGGTCATATGGATGAAATTGTAATTGATAACATCTCCGCCATTAATAATAAGCGAATCGGCGTACAATTCCCCGTAATTGTCAATGGAAGCCCCTCCCTGAACAAAAAGTCGTCGATGGTCGCAAAGTGTTCCCGTAGTATCAATTCGCATATAAGTAGAAGTAGCGAGATTGATTGACGACGAGAACATGATATAATGCCGGATGTAAATCGTATCACCGCCAGCGAGTGGGGGAATTTGGTTATTTGCCCACATACCCGGCGATCCCCACATCCCTGAACTGACGGTAGAATAGGTTGTGGCCTTAAGTTGGAGGGTCAAACATGGAATAAAACAGCTCAGAAGGCCTAAAAGAAGATGTTTTAGCTGGAGCATGAAGATTAATTTAAATTTTTCTATTTGGATAACAGTGAGTTAGGTACTAAGTTAGAAAATATAAGGCAAATGCTATTGTGGATATCAATTCCCATATTACATTTGCACCCCCTAACGCGGGAAACGTTCTTTAAAAAGCTGCGAATAATGAGAGTTGAAAGGGTTAAACCTGTCAATTTTTACTAGGAGCAGGATGTTTTTGCTAATCTTCGAAAGCGAATAAAAATATTTTAAAAAATATTCTAAAAATGTTTGGAGATGTCAAAAAGGGTTGTACTTTTGCAGCCCCGTTTGAAACGAAAACAAGTAGAAAGTTAAAAGCGATAACGGGAAGTTCTTTAAAACATGTCTGATTTGCTGGAATCCGTGAGGTGACCAGAAATATATATCAGGAAGTTCTTTGAAAATATTGGGAAAGGAAAATTAATACAGAACCATCCTACTTTGGCTGAGAGCCAAAGTCGAGTAACGAGCCAAAAATATCGTCCCGACACCTAGTCGGGACACCAGATCAAAACTTACAACGGAGAGTTTGATCCTGGCTCAGGATGAACGCTAGCGGCAGGCTTAATACATGCAAGTCGAGGGGTAACAGGTGTAGCAATACATGCTGACGACCGGCGCACGGGTGCGTAACACGTATATAATCTACCTATAACTGGGGGATAGCCCGAAGAAATTCGGATTAATACCCCATAACATTGCGAAATGGCATCATATTGCAATTAAAGCTCCGGCGGTTATGGATGAGTATGCGTTCGATTAGCTAGTTGGTGAGGTAACGGCTCACCAAGGCGACGATCGATAGGGGTACTGAGAGGTTACACCCCCACACTGGTACTGAGACACGGACCAGACTCCTACGGGAGGCAGCAGTAAGGAATATTGGGCAATGGAGGCAACTCTGACCCAGCCATGCCGCGTGCAGGATGAATGCCCTATGGGTTGTAAACTGCTTTTATACGGGAAAAAACCCTACTACGTGTAGTAGGCTGATGGTACCGTAAGAATAAGGATCGGCTAACTTCGTGCCAGCAGCCGCGGTAAGACGAAGGATCCAAGCGTTATCCGGATTTATTGGGTTTAAAGGGTGCGTAGGCGGATTGATAAGTCAGTGGTGAAAGCCTGTTGCTTAACAACAGAACTGCCATTGATACTGTCAATCTTGAATATGTTTGATGTGGGCGGAATATGACATGTAGCGGTGAAATGCTTAGATATGTTACAGAACTCCGATTGCGAAGGCAGTCTACTAAGCCGTTATTGACGCTGAGGCACGAAAGCGTGG
>JBKJMR010000344.1:0-5045 GCA_046596275.1 Bacteroidia bacterium
AACCGTAATAATCATAACCGGTGACGACAAAACGAGTGGTCACTTTTTCCAGCTCTTTTACATCGAAGGCATTTGTCCAGTCGTAGCAAGGCAAAACAATAGAAATCGTATATCCATCAAAGTAATTTACCGTGGTATCGGTTTTATTTTTTGCAGCCACCCACAGGCTGTCGTGCAGCGCAGTTATGAAACGTGTAAAATTTCCGCGCATCATTGTGGGCACTTCTTCGAAATCGATGCACACACCATTGCCACGTTTGCTGAGTGCAGCTGTAATATTGTAAATGAGATTTTCCTGCGCGATGGTGTCGGAAAGAAAATCTAAATTATTGTCTTCACCGGTACTAATAACAGCAAGCTCAATGCGGCAATTTGTTTCGTCGGCTGCTGCAAACACTCCGGAACTTTCCCATCCGTGCGTAGTTGTAAAATCGCCTGTGGCGGGATCAACTTCAGCGCCATAATAAGCCAGCGTGGATAAAAGGCTGAAATTATATGTTTTGTAAGCGGAACCCATCCAATACGGATGCCAGCCAAAAACCTGCACGCCGGGCTTCAAGCGGAAATCTCCATTGAGTCCGCCGGTTGTTTTTGTTCCGTTCAGCTTGTCCCAGCCTTTTTCGCCAGTTAGAAGCGATGCCACGTTTCCACTTGATAAATTCTCCCATGCCGCTGTTTTTTTTCGCAATGACACCATGCGATTTTCAAAAGCCTGCTGATGTAAAAGATGCACCGGCGTTTTATCGCGATTGATAATTGTATCACGTCTTGACATCTTTCGTTCACGCGCATCACGCAACTTTTGTTCTGCTGCTATTTCATCGCTCACTTCATTTACAACGCGGCTGAGCAATCCGGGGTTTGCAGATTTGCTATAGGAAGGAACAAATCGGGCATCAGCGATTTTATTCAGGCTATCCTTTTTTTCCTTCCCTGCTTTATCGGTAAGCTGTGGATTAGCAGTGAGGAAAACGGCAATAAGCGCAGCAAGGTTGGCGAGGATTCCTACCAACCATTTAATCACTGTTTTCTTATCCATAAGGACCAAAAATAACTTATCCTGCTTACATTCAAAGAAAGGAGTGAAATATGTTGAAAAATATACCAACATTATTCCACTATTAATTACGTTTTTTCAATAGTCTTATTATCTTTCGTTAACATAAATCCCGAAAAACGCACCATGAAGCACAATCCTCTTCGGTCCGCCTCACAGACCAACCGGTCAAATGCGAATGAATCAGGCAAAAACGGCCGGCAATTGTCGCCACCTGTAAGCCTGGCGCAACCTGCCCTTCAGCTGGCTGATGATAAAAAGAAAAAACCTGCTTCGATGAAAGAAGATGCGCAGCTGGCGGCAGACAAGAAGAAAAAACCTGCTTCGATGAAAGAGGATGTTCAGCTGGCTGCTGACAAAAAGAAAAAACCTGCGTCAATGAAAATGGCTGCACAGTTGGCTGACGATAAAAAGAAAAAGCCTGCTTCGATGAAAAAAGACACGGGTCCGGCTGCGCCTGGTAAAATGCCGGAACATGTACAGCAGAAAATGGAAAGCACAATGAACGCGGATTTTTCTGATGTAAATATTCATGTAGGCAGCAAAGCTTCTTCTGTTGGCGCGCTTGCGTATGCACAGGGAAACGATATTCACTTCGCACAGGGAAAATTTAATCCGAATAGTAATAGCGGTCAGCAATTACTGGGACATGAGCTTGCACATGTTGTTCAGCAACGCCAGGGTCGCGTAAAAGCAACAACTTCTGTAAATGGTCTTGCTGTAAATGATGACCGCAGTCTTGAAAAAGAAGCTGATACATTAGGCGCAAAAGCAGCAGCTTCTGTTTGATCAGCTTCTATAATTGAGATCTGCCATGCATCAAAGCCAACAGCTTAACGCACCGCAAGAAAAAAGCAGGTCGTCGGCAGATTCATTTGCACGTTCGGGAGAAAAATTATCACGCGCCAGGTCGTTCAAGGGTAATTCAACTTTATTTCCCGGAATAATTTCTCCGCAACCGCTTGCACAATTAAAATTACGTGCAAAAAAATCATTTGTTTCTTCTGTTACTAAAAACGTTGATCAGCAAGACGATCTTGATACCATTGCGGAATTGCTGGTGCTGTATAATCAGATAAATCCAGGAGGCGATCTTAAATTTCAGAAACGGCTTGGTGCGCTGAAGGCGCTTGAAGAAGGTGTGTATCTGTGGTTCAATTTTAATGCGACAAAAAAAACAGATGATGTAGAGAATGCGGTTTTCCTGAAAACATTTCTTAGCGAAATAAAACAAGAGCATCAGTCTATTGTTACACAAATCGCTTCCATTCCAAATGCCGTTCCTGTCGACAGCAGCAACCTGACAAAGAAAGAGACAACGAAAGTCAGGAATATTTGGAATAATCTTTTGAAAAATTCAGGCAACATTGAGATTCGCGATGATGGAAATGGATTCAGGGATAGTATGCTGGCTGCATTTGCAAAATTGCTTGAAGGAGAATTCGGACGCAGGATGCTTACTGACCTGGATAAGAATCGCGGCGGTGGTGAGCAAAAAATAATTATTGGTGCAGATTTTTCGCAGGAGCTGGGCGATGATGAAGAAGCAAAATCAGAAGCCATTCCACGCTCGCGGCTTGATCCCCAACGGGAAAAGGAAAATAAATTATTAGGTTCAGGTAGTGATAACGCGAGAACAGATCTTCCGACATTCAATAAAAAAAAGGAAAATTTTTCTGCTGAAGAATTTCATGATTTTATTATCGGCACTGACGGAAAAGATAAATTCAAATGGGGTGATGAAGCTTTTAAAAAAGGGAAAGGAACAGGCAGTCTGGTACGAATTGCGCCGGAAGGTGATTACAATCTTGATGAAGACGGCAATCAAACGCTTGTGCCGGAATATATCACGCTTGGGCACGAGCTCGGACATGCGCAACGGATTTTACGTGGTGCTTCGTTACAGGGTGAGGATATCGCTGATGTTGGCGTGACTGACGAGGCAGAAAAAAAATTGTGGACCGATGTCGAAGAGTTTGTAAATATTAATGCTGTGGAGAATCGTCTCCGCGATGAGCATGGTCTTTCGAAACGTAAGCTTCATGCGGGCGATCCGGATACTGTAAAATTTGAAAAAAATCTACAGGCATTTTCTTTGCAATGGGATAATTGGAAAACCACTATCCCTGTGGTATCAACAGCGCTTTTGAAATTTCATCCGTTAGGTTTAAAGTTGGGAAATTACACTACTGTCAAACCCGATTTCGCAAGCGATAAGGTGATGAAGAGAATTAAAAAAGAGCTGACCACGCTCGATCCTGACGCGAAAAATGTTTCTACCATGTGGCAAATTGCAGGGCAGGCGCTGCGGAGTGATAACTCGCTAATGATATCCATGGCTTATTTAATGCCGAAGCTTTTACCTCATATCGACAACGGTACGTTGAACGGATTAAAAAAAGAAATCATCCAGTCCATGGTTCGTTACGGTTGTCTCCAAAAAAACTGGTCGCCTGCAGATAAAGTTATTTTGTGGATGCGTCAGCAAAAAAACTATTCTCCGCTAAAGCAAGAAATTAAAACCGTTGTAAGTAAGGGTGGATTAATTCCATTTTTCCGTGCCGGTCTTACGCACCAGGAATTTGAAAACGATGTTGATCCGAATACAGAAGTGAATGTTGAGCTGGAATATGACAGTAAAATTTATGTGCGGAAAAGATTTTTATAGTTTTTTTATAAGTGTGTTAAAATAAATTGAAAACACAAGATCAAACAACCAAACAAACTCACAGATCTTCTGCTGATACGCAGTCAGGAAAAAGCTGCTATGCATTGGCGGCGCCACAACCAACAGCCTCAAATGAAAATGTGATGCAGCTAAGCAAGGTTTTTTCTTTTGGCAATAAAATAGTTCCGGGTTCGACAGAAGAAAAGTGGGATATTTTTTGGAACTGGCTGCAAGAAGAATATAAGACACCGTATCTCTATGCAAATGCGTTAAGCAATATTATTCTGCAGATAAAGGGAAAAAGCAAAGAAGAGCTAACAGAGTTTGACAAAGCAGTGCAGGAAAAAGCAGAGAAAGATCTGCAAGAAGAGGCAAAATATATACAGTACGATGAATTGGATAAGGAACAAAGTCTCATCGTTAAAAAAATTATTTCCGGCAACGAAAATATTTCTGATCAACAGATCAAAGACGAGGAAATAAATACCGAAGGATTAAATACGCTCATAGAAATTCTTGCAAATTATGCAGAGCAGGGAATGAAAGGTGTAGACGATTACGACGATGACAGCATAGATCTGTCTGATGAGAATGATGACCAGGCAACAATTCTTGAACGCTCTATTTATGATATACTGAGTGAATATGGAATCAAAATGGCACATGCTACAGTTGTTACGAATAATCCTGCTGCGCTGAATAGTCTGAATAGTGCAAAATTAAAACATGGTAAAACACGTTTCAATGAAGCAAGCGAAACTGATATAGCTGATGCGGCAAAAGCTGCGGTTTTCTGGGTGATGTCAAGCACAGAAGAAGTAGCACCGTTTGTTTATAAACTACATTCACTTCATAAGGCTTCGACATTTGGAACTGTTCTGGATACGTATGCTAATGCAGTAATAAAATCAGAAAAAGCTAAAAAGGTGCTGCAACAACTGGGTGAAATCCGCCTGAAGTGGGGACCAATTACTTACGATAATACAGTTTACATTCAGACATTAAAAAATAAGCTCACTTTACCTGAGCAATGGGATTTGTACCAGACGCTTGTGCATGAAGCATTGCATACTGCGGAGCATCCCGCCTTTACAAATTTTCTCAAAGAGCATGTTCCGACAGGATTACATTCAAACATTCGTGAGGGAACAGTAGAATTGCTGACATTTAAGATCTGGGGAAAAATACTCGCCAGGGTAAAAGAAGGAAGTGATGGAGCCAAACCTGCAACCGGTGGAAGTAATCTTGTAGCAGCAAAGACGATGCTTAACAAAATGAAAACTGATTATCAAAAGATCATTTCTCTTAATGACAAAAAGA
>JBKJMR010000379.1:0-5293 GCA_046596275.1 Bacteroidia bacterium
GTCAGCACATCCCACAGCACGATCTTAAAGTTTCGCTGAATTATTTTTCGTTGTGGCGGACGCATTCTTCCATACGGCGGACGAAATAAGCGGGATGAAACAACCTGTGCGCAGCGCTCTACTTCTTCGATGTAATCTTTCGTAGGTGTGTTCCAGCCATCAACATGATGAAAAGTATGATTCGCAGTTGCATGACTTTCATCAAGGATCTGCTGATAAATTTCGGGATGCTTCTCCACATTATGGCCGACACAAAAGAAAGTGGCTTTGATACCAAACGTTCTTAAAACAGAAAGTGCCTCAGGAGTTACCCCGGGCACTGGTCCGTCATCGAACGTTAAGTATATTTTCTTTTCTGTTTTGCTCATCCTCCAGATAGCGCCGGGATATAATTTCCGGAACAAATAAGGCGGACGAACCAGCAGCTGCATTTACTTTTTATTAGCTTTTGTCGCTCCCTTTGCTGCATTGATGGAGTCTGCCATCCTGATGGAATCGAGTCGCATCTGCTTCATGAAATTTTCAAGTGCATCCCTGTTATTGCGGCCACCACCTTGCTGCTCTTCTGCAGTCGGCACCTGGAGTTTTGCCATACGTTCTGCATACGATTTAGCAAGATCAGTTTGGTCATTCATGCTTGCAGAATTCTGAAGCATCTGTAACGCACGCTGAAGATTTCCGATTTCACCATCGTACGATCCACCTGAACTTTTCTGAAGGGCCGGACTGCTGTAGTAGAGGAATTCCGCTTCGCACTGATCGAACAGCTCTTTCGAAAGCTTATTCGCCTTCTCATTTGCATCCGCATTGTAATAGGCGTCAACCATGTAAGCCATCAAAGGTTCGTAAGGAACATTTTTCTTCGGCATAACATTAAGCGAACGATCAAGCACTTGAATTGCCTTGTCGAATTTTTTCTCTTCGTTAAGGAAATTTGCAAGCGTGATCATTTGCAAACGCTGGTTCGTGGTGAAGCGAAGATTATTTTCATCCATGTAAATATTCTTCGTCGTGTCTTCCAATCCGCCCCATTTGAAACCAGGGAATTGTGGATTGCCGGGAACACCCATGACCTTATTGAACATGATATCAGTATTGCAAAGCACACTTCCGTTAAAGCTCTGGCGATCGCCTAACATCGGAACCAAACGATAAGCAAGTCCTTCAAGACGGAAATAGCTCGATGGCTGACTTCTGCCCGGTACCTGTACATTATCAAGATCGAGATAAGAATCGCTTCCTGCAGTTACAGCAAAATAAATCGGGCGTTTCCAGTTATTTGTTGCAAGCAAATCAAGCACCATCAAATCAGCTTTTAATAAATACTGTTTGTTGATGGTCCACTCAACACGATCAAGGATCAGGCTGTCCGGTGTATTAGCAGGAACAGTTCCGTTTGCTTTTACTGCTGCTTTATCAACCGGGATATAAACGCGGTTGGAAGGAAGCACGAACAAAGTATCTGGATAGCTTTCACCGTCATCATCTTTATTATTGAAATTTACCTGCATTGCACGTGGATCATTATTCTTGATCATGTCGATCAATTCACGTGCGCTCATTGCTTTTGCTTCTTTCGGTTTTTCGCGATCGAACAAAGCCTGGTCGAAATAAACCTGGTCGCATGAACCCTGGCGTGTTTTTGGTCCTGCAAGAGAGAAAGGAACACGATCAGAATCATACGCTTTACGATTTGCCTGGTCGATGTACCAATCTGTATTGAGCAGCGATAAATTCAGCACGCGCATATCGGTGCGGTTTTCTTCTACTTCCTGCGCGTACCATAATGGGAATGTATCGTTATCACCATTCGTAAACAGGATCGCATATTTATCACACGTGGTTAAATAATTTCCTGCGAAATCACGTGCGGTGTAACGGTGAGAACGATTGTGATCATCCCATCCCTGCGAACCCATTACATAAGGAATGGTGCAACCCATCACTGCGGCCATACCGGCAGCAGCAACTTGTTTCACTTTTAAATATTGTGCAATAAGATCATACAACGCATAAACGCCAAAGCCAATCCAGAAAGCAAACGCGTAGAATGATCCTGCATATGCATAATCACGCTCACGTGGCTGATTCGGATATTGATTCAGGTAAATAACAATTGCAAGTCCTGTGAAAAGGAACATTAGCGTTACAACAAGCGCATTTTTCCAGTCGCGGCTGAAGTGGAACCATAATCCAAGCAATCCGAGGAATAAAGGCAGCATGTAAAATTTATTGTTCGCCTTATTATTCTTCATTCGATCCGGCGCTTTGGACAAATCTGTTTTATCCAATGCTGCAAAACCACTTTGCCAGTTTCCATCAGTTGCATTTCCTGTTCCGCTTCCCTGGATATCATTCTGACGGCCTGCGAAATTCCATAAGAAATAACGCATGTACATCCAATTCAGCTGGTAATCTGTGAAATACCTCATGTTAGCGCCGAATGTAGGCTTCTTCATTTTTTTCGGCTGACCGGTATTGCGGTCGATCACTTCTACTGTTGTATTATTTTTGGCGAAGTTGCTCCAGCTTTCATACAATGCTTTATGCGATTGCGTTTCCCACATACGCGGGAAGAGGGTGCACATTTCAGGCGCGTAATTATAAACAGTCTGCTTGCGCGAATCAATAATTACATATTCACCTGCAGTTGGATCTTGTGCATAAACCGGATTACCATCATTTGCATAATTTTCTGCCGCGATTGGTGCGTTGAAATAAGGTCCGTATAAAATCGGCCAGTCACCATATTGCTCACGATTAAGGTAAGCAAGCAAGCTGATCGCGTTTTCAGGATTATTTTCATCCATTGGCGTATTCGCCTGTGAACGGATAACGAGCACGAAGAAGGTGGAATAACCAATAAGCAATACAGTGAAACAAAGAATGACTGTATTAAGAACAACGCGATGATTGCGGTAACGATAAATAAGATAAGAAACGCCTGCTGCGGTAATGAATGGCAGAAGAATTTTTCCGTAGAATGCAGCGCCTAATAAAGTGAAGAAGAAAAATGCAGCTGTCGTTCCGATAAATACCTGGTACATTTTTTTCTCACCACGCATGGTGTACATTAATCCTGAAACGATCATTCCAATAAGAAGGAGGAAATAAATCACGGTTCCGCCATTAAAAGGAAGTCCGATCGAATTCACGAAAAACAATTCAAAATTCGCGGCAGCTGAAACGATACCGGGAATAATTCCGTTTTGAACAACGCCTAATAATCCGACAGCAACCAATAAGGCGATAATCAATCCTTTACGGTTCGGATTTTTGAATTTTTTGAAATAAACGATAAAAACAATAGAAGGAATAGCAAGCAAATTCAATAAATGGACTCCGACAGAAAGTCCCATCATGTAAGCGATAAAAACAATCCAGCGGTCAGCTCTTGGTGTATCATCTGCATCCCATTTCAGGATGGCCCAGAAAACGAGGGCGGTAAAGAAAGATGACATCGCGTAAACCTCGCCTTCAACGGCAGAGAACCAGAAAGAATCGGAGAAGCAATAAGCCATTGCGCCAACTACACCGCTCGCCAGAACAGCGATCATGCGGCCATCAGTAAATTCCTGGTTCATTGCTTTGATCAGCTTTTGGCCGAGCATGGTAATTGACCAGAACATAAATAAAATTGTTCCGGCGCTGGCCAGTGCTGACATAATATTTATGGAAGCCGCAACAAATTTCGGATCACCGGCAAAAAGGGTAAAAAGTCGTCCTATAAGGAGAAAAGTCGGCGCTCCCGGCGGGTGACCAACTTCCAGCTTGTAGCTACAGGCGATGTATTCACCACAGTCCCAGAAGCTTGCGGTTGGCTCGATAGTAGAAATGTAGACAATGGAGGCGACCACAAAAATGATCAAGCCTATTACGTTATTCAGCAGTTTATACCTGGCTGTCATGGATTTATGATAAGATTCAACAATTATGCGGGCGAAGATAGGAAATTCGGGTCTTAAGGTCTTGTTAAATTGCAAAGACAAAAATGAAATTTTGTGAAAATGTATATTGTTATTACTTTTGTCGCCCGCAGAACGCGAGTTTTGCTTTTTGACCGATGGTGTAACTGGCAACACGTTTGGTTTTGGTCCAAAAGAGTCCAGGTTCGAGCCCTGGTCGGTCAACCAAAAAGCTTCTCAGAAATGGGAAGCTTTTTTATTTACAAAAATCCCAGGGCGAGAAGCCTGTCCCGATACCGAATTTGAAATTAATATTATCGGGAAGCCCTGGTCGGTCAACCAAAAAAGCTTCTCAGAAATGGGAAGCTTTTTTATTTGGTAATCTGGTAATCTGGTAACTGGGTAATTGAGTTGTTCAATTAAGGAAATTGAGAAAATAGAAAAGGGTTGTCAGTGTATAAATCAGACAACCCTTTCTATTTTAATTACCCAGTTACCAGATTACCAGATTACCAGATCCTTTTTTATTTCTCCCTGGATTTCATTTCCTTCAACATTTTCATTGTCATAAAACCGAGAAGGAGGATTACAATTCCGATTGCTCCCCAGATTACGCGTTTGTCTTTGAAGATGGTTTCGCCGAGACGTTTTTCTTCGGCTGCTTTTTCGGGATCGGCGATTTTTTTTGCGACGATTGGTTTGCCTGCGATATCTTTTCTTGCTCCTGATTTAATTACTTCCGGCCTGGCCGGAATTTTATCCTTGAAATAAGCAAGATCATAAACCGGTGCAGGAATAGAATCATTTCCGAAGCGAATAAAATAACGTTTGTTTTTATCCAGCTCCGCAACCAGATAATGTTTAACCTGGAATGCACTGACCGTATCAATAATGAGCTGTTGATTGTCGTCATTATTAATTCGCAACACGAGATTTTTTATTCGCATCCTTCCAAGATTTATTTCATTCGCATTCATAGATGATAAAATGGTAGATGAAATAAATTCTTCTCTTTCTTTTTTAATACCGTATTCAGTCGTTTCTACAATTTGATAAAGCGAAGCCGCACGGTAATAATCACCCGATTTATTTCTTGCAACAATTGAAAACCGTAAGTGATCGACATACTGGCTGTCGGCGAAAGAAATGCGTATGTAACTTTGCTTTTTCTTTGCGCTGTCGGTTTGCATAAGAATGGCTTTTGGAATTTCCAGGCATTCTTCGGGAATAAAAGTGGGCTCGAGATATCCTGCGCGAACAATAAAAACGGGATTCTCGTAATTGTGCCACCACCAGGTCCAATCATCGAAGTTGAAACGATAATATTTATAATCGGTCAATGGGAAATCGAACCGGAGAAGGCTTGTTGTTTTGCGCGCGCCTTTATG
>JBKJMR010000471.1:0-9016 GCA_046596275.1 Bacteroidia bacterium
TTGTTTCGTACTTCTCCAATGAGGCGATCCGGTTCGGGTCGCCTTTTTTTATGCATTCTAAAAATAGCTTTACTTTCAATTTAATTAAAAATCAAAAGCGAATAATAAAATGGAAGATTATGTAAAGGAGAAAAAATAAATCCGCTCTTGCTATAAAAAGAAAAAGGCAATGCAACAAAAAGCTCACTTTCATTTTTTTTATAGTCCCATCGGGCAATGTCATTAAGTTAAGAGCATTTTTGCCTGTCATAAATTCCGTGAAGGCGAGAACAGGTCGCACCTACGGCGCTCAGCAACTTTTTTTACCACATTTTTATAGACAGGTCGCACCTACGGCGCTTGTAAATTCAGTATGAAATAGCGCCGTAGGTGCGACCTGTCTATAAAAAAGCACTGTCCTTATAATAAAGCGCCGTAGGTGCGACCTGTTCTTTCCAAAAGAAAAAATAATAATTAAGTCAGTTGCTCTAAACGCTTAGGGATTCCCTTAACTTAATGACATTGCCCTTTGGGAGATATTTATGAGAGGAACATTATCATGTTCCCTCTCGGGGGGAGAGGGGGATTTAGATTTTTTACGCACGGAATTTCTAAGGCTTGATTTTTGTTGTTTAGATAAACCCAAATTGCGCTGCATGAAAAAAAATCTCCTCTCCATTCTCTTGCTCCTATTTTGCGGTCAATTAAAAGCGCAAGCTATTGCTCAATCAAATGCTGTACTGACATTTGATGCTGATACTTTCAGTTTCGGAACAGTGGAACAAGGAACATTGATTGTTAAAGAAGTTCATTTTACAAACACGGGCAAAATAAATCTTATTATACACAATGTCAATTATAGTGATGGTGGTGGATATGCGAAATGGCCGGAAAATGAAATTGCGCCGGGTGAATCTGGCGTAATTAAATTAACACAACAAACGTATAGCACATCAGGTCCAATGTATAAGACGGCCGTTGTTGCTTCTAACAGTGTGTATGGAAGTATAACACTATGTTTGAAAGGAACAGTTCTTTTGCCTCCATTGAAATTCGATTCAACTACTTATCATTTTGGAAAGGTAATGCAAGGTGAATACGCAAGACTTGAAATTCCATTTATGAATACAGGAACAGAACCAATAAAAATAACAAGCTGTGTTACTTCCTGCGGATGCGATGTTGCAGATGCGCCAGGTGATTCCATTCCCCCGGGAGGAACCGGTGTAATTAAATATGTCTTTAATCCGAACGGAAGAAAAGATGGTATGGGGCATAAACAGATCACTATTAGATATAAAAACGATCAGGTGATTGTATTAAATATCATAGGTGAAATTGGTCCGCCAAATAAAACAGATTAACATTTCGTGGCGTAGTATTTGCAGTTATTGAATTTCCTAACAAACTAAATTTTTCCCAATGAAAAAATTCCTACTCGCAGCAATTCTTATGACCGGATTTTTATCTGTGTCTGCACAACCGCAATCTACCGCCGGGATCGATCCATCTGCCCCGGTGATGACATTCAAACAAGACACGATTGATTTCGGAACTGTAAAACAAGGAACGAAAGTGGAAATGGATTTTGTATTTAAGAATACAGGAAAAACACCATTGATCATTACTTCAGCAGAAGGATCGTGCAGCTGTACTGTTCCTAATTTTCCGAAAGAGCCGATCGCCCCTGGTAAATCAGGAACAATTCACGTGGTGTTTGATTCTGCTAATAAAATGGGACTACAGCATAAAACAGCAACGATCATTTCCAATAACGGCGATGGAAATATTGTTCTCCATCTCAACGGAACAATTGTAGCACCTTAAATAAAAACACAAAAGAGTAAATTCCAAATCCCAAAACATTACAATTGGAATTTGGAATTTGCTTTTTTATATTTTTTAAATGTAACTTCATTTCATGAAAAGGTTCCTCGCATTTGTAGTCCTTATCAGTGTTTTTGCATTCAGGGTTTCTAACCCCGCTGCAATGACATTTGATTCAGTGAAACATAATTTCGGAATGATTCACCAGGGCGATATTGTTTCGCATGAATTTACTTTTACAAATACCGGCGATGAACCTTTAATTATTACCGAAGCAGAAGTATCGTGTGAATGCACTAAAGTAGATTTCCCAAAACAACCCATTGTAAAAGGACAAACAGGAATTGTAAAAGTTACTTTCGACAGCAAAAGCGCAATGGACAGGCAGGAAAGAACAGTGCTTGTAAAATCGAATGCGTCGAATGCGCCAGCGATACTTACGTTCAAGGCAATTGTGTTGAAACGAAAAGGGTAGTCACAGATTACGCAGATTACACAGATTCTATCCGGACTTTCACCTTTAAAGGCTATTTGGCTTGCTGAAAATCGAGTGGAATAGCTAAGATTATAGATTTTAATCCGCGAAATCTGCGAAATCTGTGGCCGAATTTCCGACCTTTACCACCCTAGAAACTTCCCATGCCAAAAGTATCACAGAAGGCGGATCATATGCCGTCATCTCCCATTCGCAAGCTTGTGCCATTTGCTGAAAAAGCAAAAAAAGAAGGCAAGAAAATTTTTCACCTCAATATCGGTCAGCCCGACATTGAAACGCCTGAGGTGATGCTCAATGCGATTAAAAATTCCAACATAAAAATTATTGAATATTCCCATTCTGCAGGAATTGAATCGTATCGCAAAAAACTTGCTGCATATTATCGCAAGTTCGATATGCCTGTGGAGATGGAAGATATTATGATCACAACAGGCGGCTCGGAAGCGATTGAAATTGCGATGCTGACTTGTTTTAATCCGGGTGATGAAATTATAATTCCGGAACCATTTTATGCGAACTACAATGGATTTTCCTGCGCGGCGGATCTTATCGTAAAACCAATTGGCTCTTCTATTGAATCCGGTTTTGCGCTTCCTCCTATTGAAGCGTTTGAAAAAATGATCACGCCCAAAACAAAAGGCATCATGATCTGCAATCCGGGAAATCCTACTGGTTATCTCTACACACGCGAAGAGCTGGAAGCATTGAAGCAGCTGGTTTTGAAGTATGACCTGTTCCTTTTGTCGGATGAGGTTTACCGTGAGTTTTGCTACGATGGAAAGACTTACGTTTCGGTTATGCATCTGGCAGGACTTGAAGATAATGTGGTGCTGCTCGATTCAATATCGAAACGTTATAGCGCATGCGGTGCACGAATCGGCGCGTTGATCTCGAAAAATAAAGAGGTGATGGCTAACGCAATGAAATTTGCGCAGGCACGATTGAGTCCGCCTACCTTCGGACAGATCGGCGCGGAAGCCGCTTTGGAAACACCGCAATCTTATTTCGATGGTGTGATTATGGAATACACAGCGCGAAGAGATTTTGTGATTGAAGCGCTGAATAAAATGGATGGCGTTTTTTGTCCGAAGCCGAGCGGTGCATTTTATTGCATTGCACGTTTACCAATTGACAATGCAGATATTTTCTGTCAATGGCTTTTGGAAAGCTTTAATCACAACGGTGAAACAGTAATGCTTGCTCCTGCAACAGGATTTTATTCTACGCCGGGAGCCGGAACAGATGAAGTGCGCATTGCATACGTTTTGAATCGCACGGATCTGAAAAATGCGATGATTTGCCTGGATGAAGCATTAAAAGTTTACCCCGGAAGAACAGTGAAAAAAACTACTGCCGCGATACATTGAAAACCTTCTTCGTTTTTCTTTTCTCTTTTTTATTTGCGGCAGCCAACGCGCAGAATGCTGACATCCGTCTTTTACGCGCTATCAATGGTCCTGAAAATCTCAGGGTCGACAGAACGATGCGGTTTACTTCGCAGACAGTGGCGCCATTGATAATCGGGATTCCTGTAGGGTTGCTGGCTTACGAATATTTCAGGAAGGATGGTGATATCCGAAAACCTGCGGTGGTTTGTTTTTCGCTTGCTGCAAGTGTGAGCATTACGCTTGGATTGAAGTACACGGTAAATCGAAAGCGGCCTTATGTTACTTACCCGGATATTTTCAGGCATGATACGCATGCGGGTCCGAAATCTTTTCCTTCGGGGCATACTTCTTCTGCGTTTGCGCTGGCGACTTCAGTTAGTTTGTGTTATCCGAAGTGGTATGTGATTGCGCCGGCTTATATATGGGCGTTTACGGTTGGTTATTCGCGCATGCATTTGGGTGTGCATTACCCGACGGACGTTTTGATTGGCGCGTTGGTTGGTTCGGCATGTGCGTGGGGGACGTGGGAGCTGAACAGGTATTTGGTGAGGCAGCAGAATCAGCAGTAAGATTTTACAGGGATTTTCTTTTGCGTTTGCCTTTTCTTGAAGAACATGGTTGCTAAGGTGTAGTTTGGCTAAAGCCAATTTTGGGCTGGTTGTTTACCCTGCCATGAATGGCGGGGTAATGAAAAAATATTCCTTGGGGTTGGTGTTAGGTGTAGTTTGGCTAAAGCCAATTTTGGGCTGGTCGTTTACCCCGCCATGAATGGCGGGGTAAATAAATAAATTCTTGGGTTTTAATAGACTTCTCTCAAACAATCAAAGTAAAAAGTTTGTTCGAGTCCCGATAAATTATCGTGAAGAACGCCTTAAATGAAAATCTCACACCAAAGTAGAATATTCTTGCAAGGCGTGCGAAGTGAAATTCACTCGATGAAGAGGAATGCTTGTCGCATTGGGTTCTTCCCGATCATATCGGGACTCGAACAAACAGCTCGACTTCGCTAACAAATAGTTCGACTTCGAACAAATAACAAAAGTAAAAGCATCAAAATCTTGCGAGGCATGTATGCGCACAGAAAATTTAATGCACCGTCGATTTGATTTCATAGACCGGATTGCAGCGGAAAGCCCGGATCTCGTCAAATGGAAACCTGTAATTTCCAGCATTATTTTTCTTTTGACGAGAGAGGACTTGCAGCGGAAAGCCGGAGCGGACAGTAATTTAAAACAATGCCGCTGCTCTCCAATAAAAAAAGCGACCCTTTGCAGAATCGCTTTTCTCATTTACTGAAGAACTTTTTATTGAACAATAATTGATTTTGTTTTTACACTTCCGTCTGCGGTGAGTTTCACGATGTAAGTTCCTTTTGCAAATCCGGATGTGTTGAGTTGTGCTTTTCCGAAGCCTGCGGATGTTTCTGTGGTTTGCATTGGAACGGCAATCACTTTTCCTGTTACATCAACGATTTCGATTTTCACTGCTGTTTTATTCGGAAGGAAAAAAGAAACGGTTACATTTTCTCCATTCGCTGATGGGACAGGATACGGCTCGTAAAGTTGTGGTGTGATGATCAAATCGGAATACATGTGTTCCTGCACGGCGACTGTTGAATCGATGATAATATTTTCATCGCCGAGCTGGTACGGCAAATACGCATAATACACAATCATCATTTCATCGGTGGTAGATTCGCCTTCCCAAACTGCTTGTGGTGGGTTGTTGGGATTGGATGGATTGTTTACGGTATTATCATACACAGCATGTGCGTATAGTGTGCTGCCATACGGAACGTGAACGGGCTGGCGATAATTGTAAAAACCCTGCCAGTGAAAATCCCAATCATTAATCTGGATCAAAGGAATTGTATCTGCCAAAGGAGTTACTGCATAATTTGTAATGCTCTGCCCGATCAGATGCATATGGGGTGCGATGCTGATAATTGTTGCATCCAGACTGACGGTTTCCTGCGCGTAAAACGTGCGTACCTGGTTGGCCGGAATATAAAGCGGGCCGTTTGTAAGAGAAGTTGAATGATTGATAACAGGTGCGAGCGAAACATTTCTAACTAAGCCGGAAGAAAATGTCATTCGAACTTGTGTGCTGTCGACCTGGTTAAATGTTCCGCCGGGATAATGCACCTGGAAAATCAAATTTGTATTGGCCTGCAACTGTATTCCCATGTTGGCAGGAAGCTCGTACATATCCTGACCGGGAACCCAACCAAGTACAAGCGTTGCAGTGTTTGATCCAACGCCACCAAAGTTTGTATACCCCGGAGCCGGATCAGCGTTATCAAGATTAACGCAGGTGTTTGCCTGGTCCTGGTAAACCAAAACGTGGTGAACAATTGCGCGGTTGCCCGGAAGCACTTCGATTTTTGTGATGTATTCTGTGCTGGAATTTCCGCTTGGTACAACGAAGCAGCGATAAAGATCTGTTGCTGTATTAACTGTGTATAGCGGAATTTGTGCAACGAGATCAGGATTAGTGATGGCTGCAATTCCGTTATAGGTTGGCGGTGTTGGAGCTGATGCTAAATTTCCGGGTTGTGCGCCTGTTGCAGCCCAGTCAACGATGGTTTGAATTTCTGCCTGTGAAAGAATACGCTCATCACAAAAACGTGTGTAGGCTGTATCGGGTGGCCACGGTGGCATAATGCGCTGTGAAACATCATTCGCCATATCACCTGCATTCGGAAATGCATCGGCATAAGTCATCAATGAAAATGGTGCGATACCTGTTGAATTATGACAGCTGGTGCAATGCTGGTATAAAATCGGTGCAACATCGGTCGCCCAGGTTGGTTGTGCTATTCCGGTTTTGATGAGGAAAAATGCGGCGAAAATGAAAAGTAATTTTTTTGACATCGGGAGTGTTTGAATTTAAATGCAAGTTACTCAAAAATGAGGTAAAAAGAAGAGGCTGATCAAATTGACCAGCCTCATTCTTTTATTGAACGAAATTTAATTCTTGATCAATACAGGAATCGCACGCATTGCTTCCGCTGTGGTGATTTTCACTGTGTACATTCCGGGTGTTTCAATAAATATTGGAAGCTGACCACCAGAATAATTCTGATGAGCACTTGCAAAAACAACTTGTCCGAGTGAATTTATGACTTCAACCTGCACATCTGCTGCTGAAGGAATGTTCACGAACAAAGTAAAGTTTCCTTCTGAAGGATTCGGGAATACGCCAACAGAACCTGCTACACCTAAGGTATGTGTTGCAGTGGTGAAGTTAACAGTTACAGTTGCAACCGAGCTGCATCCTGCTGCATCCGTTACTGTCACAGTGTAAACTCCAGGGAGCAAGCTGTCTGCTGTCATTGCAGTATCGCCGTTCGACCAGAGATAAGTGAATGGACCTGTTCCGTTTGTTGTTGAAGCAGTTGCTGTTCCATCTGCACAAACTGCGCATGACGCGGCAACTGATGAAGCAGAAGCGCTGTAGCTGCTGCAATTATTTCCAACCGAAACGGTATCACTTGTTGTGCAACCGAATTGATCTGTTACGGTTACTATGTATGACCCCATTGCAAGATTATTTATTGTTGCAGCATTTCCGCCGTTCGACCATGCGTATGTGAATGGCGCACTTCCTTCCGTAAGTGTGACTGTTGCTGAACCGTCTGTACAAGCGCCGCATGTTGCATCGGTGCTTGTTGCAAGTGAAGAAAAGCCTGTACATGGATCACCGAAGTTCGGACGAATTACATAAGCTTTGGAGAATGCCGGACCGAAGTCTTCATTATTAGCCCAGCCTGTGATCGGACTTGTTGGCCAATCAACCCATGTTCTTCCGGGTAAGAAAATGGTATTCGTTTGTCCCAGCGCAAGTGTAGAATCAAATTCAACTGCAGTAACCACATACTGACCGGGAGCTAATGACATTGGTCCGCCATCGATCATTACTGTATAAAGGCGTGCAGAATCATCCGGGTAAAGAATTGTATCTGTGTAAGCAACAATTTGATTTGGTGCGCCTGCCTGCATATCCCAAATAACAGCAGCAGTACGACGACCTGTATAACCCGCGGTCAAATAATACGAAACAGAAGTAAGCGGATCAGCGCTGCTCACTACTTCAAATTGCTGACCGAGATAACCACCATTTCCCGCACCGATTCCAAGCGATCCGACAACATTGCCATCGTCGCGTGCGTAAATGCTGTCGTCAACAATGAGTGTTCTTGAAAAGGAATTGTTCGCCGGAACCTGGTCTGTGCTGCTTGTGGTTACGTTGTAAGTGTAAGTATAAAGATCAGGTGTAGCAGGTGGTGTGTAAGCACCGACAGTTAAAGTGGCAGTAGCATTTGATGCAAGTGAACCAAGCACCGGACTCGAGTTGGTATATACTTGTGTCATTGTTCCATCAAATACAGTGAAAACCAACTGTACGTTCGTAATTGCACTTGAACCATTATTGCGGACAACACCCTGGATTGTGTTAGGTGTACGCTGCGATGTTGGTTCGATTGTGTATTGCGCTGAATCCATACTCAGCAGCTGTGCATCAAAATTCACTTGCACCTGGACAAGTATATCATCGATTGCCAATAAAAATTTGTCATTTGAATTATTGCGGAAGCCGATATAAACAGACTGACCTGCATAGGCTGAAAGACTTACAGAATGTGCAGTCCATGCAGAAGCTTCTGCTGCAGTTGAAAATATAACTGTCGAATTTGTGATTTGATTTCCGATAACACCTGTCCCACCTGTCGGGGCAATTGTCATGATACGTACTTCGTATCCATCCTGGAAGCTTGGATCATACGCAACTGCGTTCCATGAAAGAACCGAATTGGCAGGCAACAGCCCGATCACTGGTGTCCACATAAAATCGTTAGCAGCTCCAACAGGTGAATACCAGGAAGTGCTGAACGCACAGGAGTCAGCAACGTTAAAATTGAAATCTTCGCGGCGTTCCCATGCTTCATTTACATAAGAAACCTGTGCCTCAGGCGTGCGATTGTCCACATTGCGGAGAAGCATTCCGGGAGCCATTGTATAGGTTCCGGGTCCACCTGCAGTTGGTCCGGGGATTCCATCGAAATCTTCGGAATAAACGATTTGCGCATTCAGGCTCAGGCTTCCGAATAATGCAAAAAATGAAAATGCGAGTAAGTGTTTTTTCATGAAAGTGTTGGATTTTTTGTATTTGCAAAGATAGAAAAAAAGGGTGAAGGGTGATGGGTGATCCTTCGACAAGCTCAGGAGTGATTGGTGACCCTTCGACAAGCTCAGGAGTGATTGGTGATCCTTCGACAAGCTCAGGAGTGATTGGTGTCCGCCGCGGCGGAGGTGATTGGTGAAAA
>JBKJMR010000624.1:0-3460 GCA_046596275.1 Bacteroidia bacterium
GTTTCCGGATAAAAATAATAAACGATCATTCCAACAATGAACAGGAAAAGCGACCAACCGATTATTTTTTTGAGCTTCATGGTTTAATGTGGCTTATTTTCTTTTGCCCCGATCATATAATTCGACCATGAACCCATAACTATACACAAATACTCCTCTACATTTTCTTTCTTTGGTTTGCCATTTATGACATATTCAATATCAACCCTGCAATCATGGGTTATGTCAATCCAAATGGTTTTGCTCTCGCCGGATTGCAAGTTAGCAATCGACCGTTCTTCACAACCGGTAATTCTTATATCGCTTAATTCAGCTGAGGTTGAATTAGTGAACGTTATTCTCATCGTGTTCAATAGTACGACCGCGAACCAACAATAAACTAACATGACAGGAATATTGAATAACATAAATATGCAAATCTTAAACAACTTTTTCCTTTGTTCTTCTTTTGATAATTTGATTGAAATAGCAATTAAAACGGCAAGATTTATCGAACCAACAATGACAATAAAAATAGATCCTATAAAAATAAGTTTCGATTCAGAAGTAATAAAGTACGATGCAAAAAGTATCGTACCGGACAAAAACGAAATGATCGCAGTCCACCTTCCCATCAAAACATGCTTTTCTGCATTCATAATCGAATACGTTTTAATTCTGTTCAGTAAAAAAATTCAGGCGTATACGTTACGCGCGCAAAATTCTTCGTGATTAATTCTGTTGCGACAATTTTACCGCTTTCAAATTTCAACAATTTATCACGCCATATTTCATTCTTGCGATAGAATTGTCCTCCCATTTCAAGAAACTGATGTTCTTTTTCAATAACGTGATAGGCGTAATCAAGCTCACTGTCAATTCTCAATTCACCGTCCAGGCATTTATCCGTTAACCAAAGATTGATCTGAAAAGTATGCTCCGTGTTGTTGGTAAACTGATAATCGCGGTAATTATAAAACACGGTTGCGCCACTTCCAAAAGGCAACACACGACCATCATCAGGAAACGGATCGAAAGAATGATGATAACGTTCGGTAACAGTGAGCGGACTATGGATAACAAGCCAGTGAATAAGATTTGAAATTTGACAAATCCCACCGCCAATTCCTGCCCGTGCTTCTCCGAATGTCAATTCCATTCCGGGCAAATAACCTTTTCGTTTTGTAGGGCGACCAACCAATTTGCAAAATGAAAATGTTTCACCGGGTTTTATTACAATACCATCAATCTTCTGAATTGCAATTCGCAGGTTCGTTACTTTATTAATTTGCAATTGCATATCGCTTTCGCCCAGTTTCTTTAATAAAACAGATTGGTGCTTTTTTATTCTGAATGGCAGCTTCTCTTTTGTTCGCTGACTAACATATTTTGTTCCGCTCGAATACCATTCAGCATATCGCCGAAATCGTCTTGACCAAACAGCAAGAAAGTATAAAGCGGGGTGTCGCTGACTAAGTAATTTTCGCTGTTTCATTAAAAAAGATTTCATTCTTGTAATCAATTCATTTATTCAATCACCCAGTCACCATCCCGATCATTTATCGGGACAGATCACCAAATCAATCCGCGTAATCTGTGGCCAAAAAAAACGCCCGCATTCCGAGGGAGGAACACGGGCGATAAAATGATCCGGGGGTTCGGGCTGCGGTCCCTGCCTTTCCCGGCGCGACGCGAAGGTTGTCTTCGAAAAGATTTCCTTCGGTAAGCCAACGTGGGGTTTACCGTTGTTGTCGCTAGTATAACACCGCGGATCTGAAAAGTTACAAGGAACGATTGAAAAAAAATTCTGCTTCTATTCTTTTTTACTCTTCTTGCTTTTTTTATGCTTGCGTGGTTCGCCGCGTGAAAAATCGCTGTAATCAAAATGTTCTTCTTTAGCAACGATTGCCGCAATTGAATCTCGTACTACATCTGAAGTAAGTTGACCGGCAACCACAGGCTCCTCTTTCTCTATTATTACCTCAGTTGAAATTTCTTTTATATTTTCTTTTTGCTCGTTTACAATTACAGGAGCCGGCTCGTTTTTGATAGCAACTATTTTATATTCCGAAGAAGTTTTTGCCTGCTTCAATAATTGCGCTTTATCAATCAATGTAACTCCGATAGCAGCAACCGAAATATCACTTACTTCTTCATCACCGTCATCATACCGGATCATTGTGCCGTTTGTTACATCACCCGCCATATCAATGAAGCCGTAAAGTCCGGCTGAGATCATTGCGCAGGTGCAAATCGTGAGGAAAGTTTTCATGGATTATGATTTAAGCGTTTGTAAATATTTTTTTGATTGAAAGAAAATAATGACTTCGCACACCAGCGCATTTCCGAATACGCTTATCCAAAGTGAAATGGAATAATTATCAAAATGCGCTAATCCCATTTGATCGAAGATGATGTGATAGATGCGGAATGTAACAGCAGTAAGCGCCATTGCATACGAACGCATCATCCAGTATTTATGCGAAAGAAAATTTTTATCGTACACGGCAGCTTTAAATCCTTTGAGCGTGGAATAAAACCAGAAGATGGCCATCAGCATAAAACAAATGCGCTCACCTACTCCGCCTTCCGCGAAAAATGTCATGTAAAATCCCGTTGGTGCACCGATGAGCAGTACAACGAACACATAAATTTTTCCGGAGATGATGTGGATCTTCTTTCTTTTTTTCAATATCCAGGAAGAGAATTGAACCAATGCGGTGAGAATGCAAAAAGAACCTGCAGCGATGTGAACGTAAAAGCAAAAACGCCAAACGGATTTGCTGTAAAGCACTTCCCTTGTTTCGAGAAAAGGCATATCGGCGTTGAAAGAAAAATAAGGAATGGTATTAAAAACCAACAGCAAGCTCAGGAAGGTGACTGGAATCCAAAACAGCACAAACACCCCGAAGGTGACGGCACTTTTTGCGGACAGTATCCTGCTGTTCATGTAGTGGGTTTGCTGATTTATAACGCCAAGTAAGGCTATAAGTCACTCATGGAACAGTTAATTTTTGTTACTGGAGGAGATTGCCTGATAATTGGAGCATTGGTTGAACAACTGTTTTTTGGGGAAAGTTGGTGGTTGGTGGTTGGGAAAAAAGTTGGTGGTTGGTGGTAAAAGGGTTTGTGGTTATTTATTTTAAAATCGTACATCGTAATTCTTACATCGTAATTTCTTTGGGTGGTCAATTTCAGATTGCCTTTAAGTTTTAACACTCCTAACAGCACTTTTGCACCAAATCACCAGGAATTTTAACGTTTCAAGCCCCCACCAACCCCTTTTACCACCAACCACCAACCCTCACAGCACAAATAGTTCCCAGCATTGACGCACCCTCCAGCGGTATCTGACGAATAATTAGCTGAATTGTACGATTTTACTTGACAAGGGGGTATGCGGAAGGATATATTTGCGCCCGTTCGAAGACTACAGGTGAAGGCAATCCCCCGTTAATTTCGCAACATCAAGGTAATTTTC
>JBKJMR010000661.1:0-5311 GCA_046596275.1 Bacteroidia bacterium
GAATTGATCCGTTCCTTCAGCGTATCTACGATCAATTGTTTTGCAACAAATTCTTTTTCCACCTGGCGAAAAGCTGCCAGCTCATTCTTCTTGAAAATGCGGCCGCGCACACCATCGGCAAGATGAATAATGTAATTCGCAATATTCGCGCTCAGATCCGGTTTTTTTGTCACCACATTAATTACAATCGACATATACGGCGTGCGGATAAATTCAACATCATCTATAAAATTCAGTCGCAGCTGATCATTCCGATCCATTGCAGCCTCATCAAGCTCATAATAATTCATCAAGTCAAATTTTGCCACCACGCTATCACGCACTTCATCCGATTCCAATAATTGCAACAAACGATCAGCTTCCACATCATATCCGAACACCGGGTTCTCAATAACAGACTCCACATTATTATTATAGACAGGAAAAATAATGGCAGAGGAACTGTACCGTTTAGGGAGGATCAATGTTACGATTGCTGCAATTACGAGCGCGGAGATAACGGTAAGGAGTATCGGCTTTCTTTTGCTGTAAACAAACTGAAGAAAATCGATCGTCTCCAAAGGCTCTTTCACTGGTTCTTTCATAGGGTTGAATATTTCCGCCAAAGTAATAAACAGCGGTGACAGAATGTAATTTTAAAACGCTAAAGTGAAATAAAGGAGCGACAAAACTCAATTTCCGGACGCTGAATTTGCATGAAATATAGAAATCGCATTACCTTTCGTCAGTCCTGGGAATTACCAGGGCATGCAATTCCTTCATTACTCACTACATTTTGTTTGCATGAAAACAGGTACAATCAAATTTTTTAATGCGGCTAAGGGTTATGGTTTCATTAAAGAGGACGAAACGGGGAACGAAATTTTCCTTCACGTCACAGGTCTTATTGATCAACCGTTAAATACGGGTGATAAAGTGTCCTACGACGTCGCACAAGGGCCAAAAGGCTCAAATGCGGTTAATGTCAAAAAAATATAACCCGGAGTTTAAAATCTGAAAAGCTGTCCGTAAATGGATGGCTTTTTTTGTTTTGGACGGAACTGCAAACCGAAACAGTCCGTTATCTTTGCTGCGCAATGAATTTTCTCCGCAAGCATTTCAAAATCATTTCCTGGATCAGTCTTGGGTTAGTGATTTTGATCACCGGGCTTTCTGTCTACGAATTAAGAAAAATTAAATTCGATTACGATTTCGAAAGTTTTTTTCCGGTCAATGATCCTGATCTGGAAACGTATCTCAGCTTCAGGAAAACATTCGAATACGACAATGAGTTTGTGCTGATCGGCATCGAGAATAAGAAAGGTATTTTCCGAAAAGATTTCCTGGCAAAAATTGAAACGCTTACTGATTCGCTGAAGAACGTTCCTGATATTACTTCTGTCAATTCCCCGACCACGATTCAAAACACAACCATAACCGCGTTGGGTCCTGTGCAATTTCCCTACCTGCACGTTGATGATCCTTCCCGTTATGCGGAAGATTCTGTAACCATTTATCGCTCACCGGAATTGATCGGCTCATTTTTTTCTGCGGATGGAAAATCAGTCAGCCTTTTCCTGAAAACTACAGAAGGCATTAACAAAGAAAAGTCCGACGCGCTGGTTACACACATCAATGCATTAATAAGCAATCTGCATTTCGACCAGGTTTATACAGCGAGTAAAGCAAAAGGACAAAAAGTATATCTCGAAAGACTTTCAAAAGAATTTTATGTGTTCTTCCTCGCATCCTTTTTGCTGATTGTCCTTTTCCTTTACATTTCATTCCGTTCCTTCTGGGGCGTCTGGGTTCCGATTCTTGTTGTAGTGCTTGCCATTTTGTGGACGCTCGCACTGATGACCGCAATGGGAAAAGCGCTTGATATCATGACGGTTTTACTTCCGACAATGATGTTCGTAGTCGGCATGTCGGATGTAGTGCATATCGTGACAAAATACCTGGAAGAATTGCGCGAAGGAAATACAAATCGTTTTGATGCGCTTTTAAAAACCATTAAAGATGTTGGTTTTGCGACATTCATTACGTTGCTTACTACATCACTTGGATTTTTATCGCTGCTCAATTCACGTGTAATTCCTATACGTGATTTCGGAATTTATACTTCCATTGGTGTGTTCATCGGATTTATTCTTGCGTTTACTATTGTACCGCTTGTTTTAAATGTGATGCCACAACCAAGCCTGAAGCTGGAAAGAAATTCTTCTCAATTCTGGAACAGGCGTTTGATCCGGATTTTATCGTGGGTGTTTCGCAATGGAAAAATGATTGGTGTAGGAACAGTTGTAGTGATCCTACTAAGCATTTGGGGCATTCGCAATATCAGCCTGAACAATTACATGATTGAAGGTTTGACTACGCGTGATGAGCTGCGACAGAGCTTTGAATTCTTCGAGAAAAATTTTTCCGGCGTTCGTCCATTTGAAATGGTGGTGGTTCCAACAGATACAAGCAGCACTGTTTTAGGTGTAAAAGAATTGCGTGCGATGGATAAAATGGAAACGTGGCTGAAAAAAAATTATGATGTCGGATTTATTCTTTCGCCTGTTACGCTGATCAAAGGAATTAATAAAGCGCAGAATAATGGAAATCCTGAATATTTTATTCTGCCACAAGATTCAGCAGATATCGCAGCACTGAGTGAGCAGCTGATGCAATTCCGGAAAAGGAAAGAGTTAAAAACCTTCCTGACAAAAGACCAGAAGCAAGGGCGCATTTCAGGGAAGATGCATGACCTCGGCAGCAAGGTTATCCGCGAACGAAATAAAGCGCTGGAAAGCTTTATTGCAACTGATCCTGCAATGAAAGCGATTCATGTTGAGCTGACCGGTGCAGCTGTGATGCTTGATAAGAACAACGAATACCTTGTAAATAATACGCTGCAGGGATTGCTCCTGTCCATTCTTATCGTAGCGCTGATCATCGCGTTCATTCACAAATCGTGGAAGATGGCCATCATTGCGGTGATTCCGAATTTGCTTCCGATTGTTATCATCGGCGGATTGATGGGACTTTTCGGGATCGAATTAAAATCTTCCACATCAATTATTTTCGCAATTGCATTCGGCATAGCAACCGACGACACCGTACATTTCCTCGGAAGATTAAAATTAGAATTGATGAAAGGAAAAAGTGTGGCTTACGCAATGAAACGCACCTATCTCTCCACAGGAAAAGCGGTGATCGTAACATCATTGATCTTGTCAGCAGGATTTATGACGCTCATCGCATCAGGCTTTGAAAGCACATTTTTATTCGGTTTGCTTATAAGCATCACCTTGTTGATTGCGGTAGTCACCGATCTGCTTTTGTTCCCGCTACTCGTAGTGTGGCTGATTAAGAACAAAGAAAAAGTCAGCAAATAAAAAAACCGGTAATCCCTTTTCAGAAATTACCGGCCTCGTACATCTTCTATTATTCTTCAGTAACGGAAACATCGAGAGGAATTTCTGCATCGCGTTCTTTATATTTTATTTTCACAGACATGCCCCCGGTAACTCTTGCATTTAAAGAAGGATCCCATGCTGTTACAAAAAGAAAATAGGTTCCGGTATGCAAACCTGCGCAATGCACATGACCTTCTCCCGCTTCACCTACAAACAACGCATCATAATCGTGCGTAGGATCTGCAGGTAAATCTTTTGAATTGAATTTTACATATACAGAATCGGGATAAAGAGCAGTGCTGGTAATAACAGTACCATGATGTTTAGGAGTTACAACAAGGATTGCATCACCGTTAATTCCTGCTTTTTTACACGAAGTTGCCCCCATAAAAAATAAAGCTAAAACGCCAATGGTTTTGAAATGGTTTTTCATAGGTTTGGTATAAAGAATAAAAGTAAGGATTTTTTAAATGAATACTGCTGGCCATTTCCCCCGAATAATTTGCTGAAATTTTATGCATGCATAATATATTTTCTTAAATTCGAATTCAGAAAACATTGAAATGCCACCGAAAAAAGAAACTAATTGTTCCCGTATAAAACAGTCCTGGCATGCTATTTCCAGGATGTACAATAACGAAGCAATCAAACACGATCTTACTACAACAATCGGCTTTATTCTTTTGCAAATTGACCAGAAAGAAGGCATTCCTTCTACCAGCATCGGACCTGCAATCGGGATGGAACCTACCAGCCTGACGCGCACATTAAATCAAATGGAAGAAAAAGGTTTTATTCTGAGACGTAAGGATAAAAAGGACGCTCGTAAAGTTATGATCGTGCTAACAGAAAAAGGGAGGCTCAAGCGCGACATTTCCAAAAAAGCTGTGAATGCATTCAATGAAGAAGTCGCAAAAAAAATCGGTCCTGCTAAGCTGAAAATATTTTCACAGGTCATAAATGAAATAAACACAATCGCTGATAAACGAAAACAGTAATGGATGTACGAAGTACGATTTACGATGTACGATTTGAGGTTGAATCTTACATTATAAATAAATCGTAATTCATACATCGTAAATCTTACATATTCTATGAGAACAATTTCTAAAGTTGCAGTTCTTGGTTCAGGCGTCATGGGATCGCGTATCGCTTGTCACTTTGCGAATATCGGCCTCGAAGTTTTATTGCTTGACATTGTTCCGAAAGAATTAACTCCTGCGGAACAGGCAAAAGGTAAAACACTCAACGATCCTGCTGTTCGTAATCGTATCGTAAATGATTCGTTGCAGGGTGTATTAAAAAGCAATCCTTCACCGATCTACAAAAAATCATTTGTAACGCGGATTACAACAGGAAACTTTGATGATCACCTGAAAAATATTGCTTCGTGCGATTGGGTGATCGAAGCTGTTGTTGAACGCCTCGATATCAAACAGCAGGTTTTCGAAAAAGTGGAACAATTCCGTAAACCAGGAACGCTTATTACTACCAACACTTCCGGAATTCCTGTTCACCTATTGACACAGGGCCGGTCTGAAGATTTTAAAAAACATTTTTGCGGAACACACTTCTTTAATCCGCCACGCTATTTGCGTTTACTTGAAATTATTCCGGGACCAGAAACAAATTCTGATATCATTGATTTTCTTTTACTCTACGGCGAAAAATTTCTTGGCAAAACTACCGTACTCGCAAAAGACACGCCTGCTTTCATAGCGAATCGTGTTGGCGTTTATAGCATCATGGCATTGTTCCATCTCGTAGAAAAAATGGGATTGACAGTAGAAGAAGTGGATAAGCTCACCGGCCCTGTGCTGGGTCGTCCGAAATCTGCTACTTTCCGCACGACTGATGTTGTCGGATTAGACACGCTGATCCATGTTGCAAATGGGGTTGTGCAAAATTGTCCGGATGATGAAGCGAAA
>JBKJMR010000164.1:0-5439 GCA_046596275.1 Bacteroidia bacterium
GCGACGGATCAAGCGGAAGGTTTTTGAAAGTGAATTTCCCTCCGATTTCATCAGTCAATGTTACACGCACCAGGTTATTTTTTTCATCCGCCATGTAATATTTCGGTTTTCCCGCAATGCCCGGATCTTTTTCATCCAGTCGCACGATGTATGCGTTGTCAGCAGAAAGATTTTCAAATTTGAAATTTCCGTTTGCATCTGTTGTTGTAGTCTTTACCGTTTTTCCATCTTTGGTAAGCAGTTCCACTTTTGTATTCGGAAGAATATCTCCAGGAGTTTGACTTGCAAGCAGCTTTCCTGTGATGCGGATAAATTTGCTCGTTACTTTAAAGCTGTAAACATCATCATCCCCTTTTCCACCAACGCGGTCGGAAGTAAAAAATCCGCGACTGCCTTCTGCATTAAAAGTAATTCCGAAATCATCCGTTGCGCTATTTAATGGCGCTCCCTGGTTCGCAATATTTGTCCACTTGCCATTTTCTTTTACTGCTGAAAAAATATCAAGTCCGCCAATTCCTGCTTGTCCGTCGGAAGAGAAAAACAGCGTACCATCCTTGCGGATAAAAGGAAAAACTTCATCGCCAGCAGAGTTCACTTCGCTTCCAAGATTTTCAGGTTTGCCCCAGCCTTCTCCTTCACGCTTACAAACCCAAATATCTTTTCCTCCTGAACCGCCGGGCATATCAGAAGAGAAATAAAGGAATTGTCCGTCGGCAGAAAATGCAGGATGTCCGCAGGAATAATCGTCGCTGTTGTAGCTGAAGCTTTTGGGTTTTGACCAGTGGCTGCCTTTCAGATCGCTGAAATAGATCTTCGGGCGATTTATAAAACTTTTTGATTTCATAAACAGCACGTGATCGACACGGTTAAACGCCATTTTTTTTCCGTCTTCGGTTACTGAAACCGGACCATTATGATATTCTTTATTGATCGTGCGTGAAATTTTTTGAGCTTTTCCGAAAATTATTGAATCTTCTTTTTCGTATGCTTTTTTCGTGTAATAGATAGAATAATAGGCACGCCCCGACAGCGCAGAATTTTCTCCGTTGAGAATATCTTTTTCACCGCGGTCAGAAATAAATAAAATACCATTATCAAAATAAACAGGCGCGATATCTGAAACTTCCGAATTGATGGTTTCAACATTGCTCACTGCGTAATTTGAAGTTTGGGTGAGCCACACTTCCATATTATTGAGCGCTTCTACCTGTGCGATTGCTTTTTTATCATTCGGATTATTTGAAACGAACTTTTGAAATTGCGTTTTTGCCTCCGCAGATTTTCCATTATTACGCAAGACAATTCCGTAGTAATAATAAACCACTGTGTTGCAATTCGGATTTGCCGCGATGGTTTTTGCATACCATTCTTCCGCCTTCACATAATTTTTTGTGATGCGATATGCATTGGCAAGATTTTCCATTGCCTGTGGATCATTCTTCGATTTTAATCCGCGCTCATAGGCCGGAATTGCTTTCGAAAATTCACCTGCATGGAAATATTTGTCGCCTCTTCTAACCTGTGCCGCAAGCGGTAAAGTGATCACCAGGACTAAAAACAGGAATGAATACTTTTTAATTTGTCTCATAAATTATACGCGATCTGCTCAGAAAAAACGGGGAGAAAGAACTTGTGACTGAAATAGATTTAAATCGAATCCAAGAACAAATTCATGTGTTCCGGACTGATATGATTTTAAACGATTCATGCTCATATCATAGGAATAACCCAATTTGAGCTTGTCAGTAATATTGTATTGAATCATTGCGACCACACTTTTTTCTGAACGCAGCGAAACGCCGATCCATAACGCTTCACGGAAACGGAAATTAAGATTGATATCCACATTTGTTGTAGCGGCGCTGCTCACTCCTCTTGTCATGATCGATGGGCTGAAAACAACATTCTCAGAAAGCTGGAAAGCGCGGCCAATGGTAAAGAAGCCATGCGGCACCATCTTCTGTGAAAAAGACATTGTGTCGGCATTCACCGTATACGTTTCCTGGTTAAGATGCGTAAATGAAAGTCCGGTATAAAATTTCTTGTTATTGAAATAGATACCGAATTTAAAATCAGGTTTTGTAATTCCTACTGTGCCGAGCTGCGCATAATTATCTGCCGCATCACGGTAAGTTACTTTACTAAAATCTACTTTGTACGACATGATACCTGCTCCAAGTCCGAATGCGAGCTTTCCTTTTCCAACCGGCAAACGGTATGCATAATCAAGATATGCTCCTGTTGTATTGCGCGGTCCGATCTGGTCATTGATCACTTCGATTCCCAATCCGACTTTTCCTTTTTTGGTTGGTGTATTTATTGCGAGCACCATTGTAGTCGGTGCGCCTTCAAAACCTACCCATTGTTTACGGAATTCAATCGCACCATTCATTGTTCCGCGGCTTCCTGCATAAGCGGGATTAATGTAAAGCGGGTTGAACATGTACTGGCTGAATTGCGGATCCTGCTGCGCGAAAAGTTCACTCACATTAAGCGAGGATAGTGCAAGAAGAAAAAGGAATAAATATTTTTTCATTTGATTTTGATATTAAAGATCAATGTGATAGCTCTACCCAACTTTCCATATGTCCGCCTTCCACTTCGATGACGTAGAAATAAGTTCCGTCGGGAAGAACAGAACCATCTTGTGCCGTACCATTCCACACTACAGTAGTATTATCATAATTATCACCTTTCCAAACCATCATCCCCCAGCGATTATAGATCATCACCGTATTCGGCAGATGCAAATCAATATAATCGATGACCCATAAATCGTTGTGACCATCGCCATTGGAAGTTAAACCGCTGTAAGGCTGAATGCCGCAAATTCCTGTTCCGTCAGCAACAGAAAAGGTTTGTGTAACGCTGAGTCCGCCTGCATCTGTTACTGTAACCGTATAAGTTCCCGGCGTAAGGCTGTCTGCATTGCCAAGTGAATCTCCGTTTGACCAAACATAAGTGTATGGACCTGAACCACCAACAGGAGTAACATTTGCGAATGCATCAGCAGCGCCGAGGCAGGATGAATTTGCAAATACAAGGTTTGCATTTAAAGACAACGCGCTGTTAGGTGAAGGCTGCTGGAATCCCTGCGTGATAATATAATTTCCATTTGCGTTGGTCGTCACCGCCGGCTCACCTGTAGAGCTGGAAAGTGTATAACCGCCATTGCTGGAATAGTTTCCTGTGGAGCCGATAAGTACAGGAGTAATTGATCCGACAGTAACCTGTGCAGCAAGTCCCGACACCAGTAAAGTAGTGGCGCCGAGTAAGAGCATCTTTTTCATTTCGTTTATTTTTTTCATTGCAAAAACTTCAATGTTATCAAGCGGTTTAGGCAAAAATTAATCGGCTTTTGTCACGGTGTAGGTGATCAGCACTTTTACCAGGCGCAAGTTGGAATTTGCCTGTTGTGTTCCCCAACGTAACCAATACGTATAGTTTTGGTTATCAATTACAGGCGAAGTAATTGTTGCTGTCGTGGTGGTTTGTATAAGTGTGCTGTTGGTAGAAGCAGGAAGTGGTGTGGTTGCCATATTCGTTGAGTTACCATAGCTTGATGAAGTGGAAGCATCATTACGCCAAAGCTGACCAGCCTGGAGATTATATGTTCCATCATTATCCACCACATAAAATGCAACGGAAGTTACAGTTGCGCCTTGTGGAAGATTAACAGGAGAAACAAGATATGCTATTGTTGCAGGGCTACCACCATTAGTATAAACATTTCCGGAGATCATTGCTAAATCGCAGACGGCAGTGTTTTCAAGGTGAAAGGCAGAAGCGGAAACACTGTAGTAGTTTGTTTTTGCTGTTGTGTATTGATAATTATTCGCTGCAGGAATTTGCACGTTACCGCTTACTTCAAGCTTCTGCGTTGGTGTTATTCCTATCCCAAGATTTCCTCCCATCATAAGGAAGTTGGAATTGTTTTCAAATGGAATGGAGAAATATTGTCCGAAGGAATTCCCCATGATATCACCGATTATTATTCCACTGTTATCGGTCACCAACGCTTCATTCGCGCCGTAGATAACTGTGCGGTAAGAAGCATTATAGGGACCACCAATTCCAATGCTTCCTGCTCCGCTGATTGCAAATCGATTGGTATTGTTTGTAAAGAAATGTAAATCATGATTTGATACCATACCAAATTGTCCGCCGCTTACACTGTTTACCGATGAACGCATTTTTGCATTTGCGGGGGAAGTAATATCAATCCCGCTATTTTCAGGGGCAAAAATATCAAGTCTTACAGTGGGAGAACCCGTTCCAATACCAATATTTCCAGACGGATCGAGCGTCATTACATCCAGCGCTCCTGAGTAATTCCTGAACGTAAGCTTATTGGCCCCGACGCTTGCACCGGCATTGGTTGCCGACATTGTCCAATCATTATTCTGTCCGTCAAAATATAATGTCGGACCATATTGCGCGGAATTTGAATTGGAAATGCGCATTCCATTCACTAATGATC
The DNA here is from genome assembly GCA_046596275.1 of Bacteroidia bacterium. Classification (GTDB taxonomy): domain Bacteria; phylum Bacteroidota; class Bacteroidia; order Palsa-965; family Palsa-965. Next base: position 4,481 of record JBKJMR010000164.1, read on the forward strand.
CATCTGTTGCAACTTCAAAAATGCTTTGTGGCGAAGTAGTATTGATTCCAACATTCCCGTTGGTTGATTTTACATAAATCACATTATTGTACGTACCCACATTCATATACCAGTCATTGGAAACGTTTACCCCAGTATACGCGCGCAAGAAACTGCTCCGCTCGTAGCCGAATCCGGAATTCGCAGATACGCCGGTGCTGTTTACATAAATCGAGGAATTTCCTGCATTATTACTTTCTCCAATGATGGAAACACCTGTACCTGTATTATCCACTACGTTAAACATACCAAATGGAGCTGTCGTTCCGATTCCCACTGCCCCCGAGCCAGTGATACGCATCCGTTCTGTCAGCGTAGCACCTTTGGTAGAAAACATCATATCACCGCCAGCATTTTCAGCAATCCTGCCATAAGTCGCGAATGTCGGACCTGCAGATACATCAACAAAATCCAGCCTCGCGATAATTCCGATTGCAGCAGAATTGGCCCCTACAATCTCTATTGCGCCCATTCCGGTGGTGTACACATCGGTAGAAGAAACGGTAAGATATTTATCAGCTCCTGCTATGCGCGCAGGGCTCGCTGTTCCGATGCCGACGTTGCTTCCATTGTGATATAAATTGCTGGTGGCAGTAAGTGTATTAGTTGCACTGTAATACAATGTTTGCCCTGTAACACCAGAGACGGTTGGGCCGGTAGCACCTATAGCACCACTTGGGCCTGTAGGTCCATTGCTTCCGTTAGTTCCATTCAAACCAGAAGGGCCTGTTGCTCCTGTTGCTCCGTTACTTCCATTCAAACCAGAAGGACCTGTTGCTCCTGTTGCTCCATTGCTTCCATTCAAACCAGAAGGGCCTGTTGCTCCTGTTGCTCCATTACTTCCATTCAAACCAGAAGGACCTGTTGCTCCTGTTGCTCCATTGCTTCCATTCAAACCAGATGGTCCTGTTGCTCCTGTT
>JBKJMR010000276.1:0-5555 GCA_046596275.1 Bacteroidia bacterium
AATATCTTTCCTTGCTGTATCCATTGTCAACGCTTTGTTGAAATCGATGACCGCAAGTGAATCCTGCTTATTTGCGGAATACGCTTTTGCACGATAGACAAAATCATCAGCAAACAAAGGAGGTTTACCGGTAATTTTCTGTTTGGCAAAAAATGTATTCCACGCTTCAATGGATTTTACCGGATCAGGAGTTTTGCTTTCGAGGTAGCTGCGTGCGATAATACGATAGATTACAATGGTTGTGCTGTCTTTTGCAAGAGAGATATAACCTTGTTTAATCGCTTCGTCGAAGTTGCCGCTTTTGTAAAGGAAAAGGCAATAACGGTAACGAGCAAGCGGACTATCATTCAGCTGAAGATAACGCGCCATTGATTTTTGTGCAGAATCAAAACGAGCGATCTGGTATTGCGCTTCTGCTTTTTCTCTCCATGCAGGAGCAAAAGTAGAATCGATCTTCAAAGCAAGATTCAGGTAGCTGGTTGCTGCAGGAATATTTTTTCCGTTGATGTACAAACGGCCGATACGCACATAAGCTTTTACACTTTTTGCATCGAGCTTTGAAGCCTGGTTGTAGCTGTTGATGGCAGGAGTTCCGTTTACAGGATCTTTTCCGTACAACAAATCACCCTGGATCAAATACGATTCCGGATTTTTCGGATCGAGCTTGATAGACGTGTTTATCATTTCTACTGCATCGCTGTAATTCGGCGCAGCAGTGTAAAGTGCATTTCTTGCAATTTCATTATACATCAATGCCTGGCGCGGCGCTTCCATGTTCATGCCTTTTTTACCGGCTTGTGTTCCGATAAGCGATTTCGCATAAGTGATTTCCTGGTTTGCTTTTACAATATCTCCCGCAGCGAAATAATATCTTGCCAAACCGATATGTGTAAGCGGGTTCGTTTGATTGATATCAACGCCCTTCTGAAATAAAATTTTCGCGGAATCAAGATCTTCCATTTTCAGCAACAGGTCGCCGAAGTAGAAAAAGTAATCACCGTTGGTTGGCTCTTTTGCTACAAGGGTTTTAAAAGAAACGAGCGCTTTTTCATACTGTTCGTTATCCGTAAGCCGGATAGCATCCTGCAAAGTTTGTGCTGAAGCAGTAAAGCCGATCAGCAAAGTAAAAAGGACGGGAAGAAATTTAATTGGCGTTTTCATGGTGCAAAAATAAGTATCTCTTGCTAGTACGTGGTGATTTGTATTTTTCTTTGTGCAGGTTTTTCGGGAGCGAGTCCGGCGTGCTGGATAATAAGCTGTCCACGCTCACCTAATGCAAAGGTGGCAAAGCCCGTGCCAAGGCCCGCCCGTTTGCCTATTTTAACGATCCAGATACCTCTTGTAAAAGCGTATTTCCCTGCTACAATTGCGCTCTGTGACGGGTAATAATAAGCAGCAGTATCCTGGCCGATTCGCGCTAATGTGATCTGGTTTTTGCGGGCAATATCTTCGGGCTGATATTTATTTCCGAGCCAGTTTAAACCAACCACGCCGATTGCATTCGGATTGCGGCTGACATAAGCAATCACCGAATCATTGCTATTGACAGCGAAACAATTTTTCCCGATGCTTTTCCCCGGCATCAATGTATCGGTGAGGTAATGCAGGTTGGAAGAACCTTTATTATCGAAAACAACATTGATCCTTCCTAATGTTGAACCTTCACGGATCTGTGACCAGAGCGAATCTTTTCCCGAAATAATATCGCGGATCTGCTCGACAGTGAAAAGGCTGTCGGGATTATCCCGGTTCACTAACAAAACAACTGCATCAGAACCTATTTTGATTTGTTCGAGCAAGAATGTTTTTGCCTGGAACCATTTTACTTCTTCGGGTTTCAGCGGGCGCATCATAATTGCTAAACGAGAAGAATCATTGTATAATTCCTGCAGCACATTCGCTTCTGAATTATACGATTGAAGAAGAAATGCTTCGGGATAGGAAGATTCGAACGCATCAATTAATTCATCAGAAAGCGCTTGAATATTTTCATCTATCGACAAACGGATTTTCCCTGAGATGGGCGTATCGAGATCAGAAAATGTTCTGCTGTTAGAGCACGCGAAAATGAATGTGATGGAAATAATTGAGGGAAAAAAAAGCTTATTGATCTTCATCTTCACGTTTCATTCGTTTGTAACGTTGCCATACCATAATGCCACGAAAGACGGCCCATGCGACCAGGAGCAAACCGATATAGATGCGGTTTGGTTTAGGAAAACGGTCGATCAGGAATGGGGTTGCTAAAAATAAATAACCCAGGGCAAGAAAAACCAGCAACATCGATGCAGATATGATGAGGCTGATTTTTCTTGTTCCCGGGTTATTCAAAATAATAAGTTATTGAAGAACGAAACGAACCGGTTGTTTCATTTCAATGCGTACAGGGTGGCCGTTCATAAGACCCGGTTTCCATTTCGGCATACCGCTGATTACACGAATAGCTTCTTTTGTAAGTCCGGGAGCGCCGGGTACACCTTTAGCTTCTTTTACATTCGTGATCGAACCATCTTTTTCCACAACAAATGAAACGTAAACGGTTCCTTGTTTTCCATTTTCCTTTTCAATGATAGGATATTTGATGTTTTGTTTGAGGTAAGCCTGGAATCCTGCTCCTGCAAAATCCGGCATTACTTCAGCAAACGTGAAAACTTCTTCCGTTTTTACATCCAGCTGCTTATCGCTTGTAGGCGTAATTACAACAGGTGCGTCGTCATCGTCACCGTCCTGGTTCTTATCACCGATCTTGTCGTCTTCTTTGACAGCCACTGTAGGAGGGGCTTCATCCTCAATAACTGGTTCGGTGAACTGGGACATTTTGACTTGCGGTGGCGGTGGCGGTGGCGGTGGCGGCGGTGGTGGCGCTGTTTTGTCCACCGGCGGCGGATCTTTCAATACCACTTCAGTCGAAGCCATTTTCTTTGGCTTTTCAATTGGTTCCGGTTTGTTCGCAATCACGAAAGCGAAGAGGAAAAACAAGATCGCCGTTGTTGCTAGTCCGCCTGAGATCAGGACTGCTTTTCCATATTCTCTGCGAATAAGAAAGGCGCCATAAGAACGGTTCCGGTTTTCGAAAACCAGGTCGTTCCTTTCAGAGGTAATTTCATTGCTCCAGGTAGCCATGTTTATTTATATTAATTAAGGATTCTGTGCACCGGGTACTACGGGATCGGGTTCGGAAAGCTCAGGATAGCTTCTTCCTGTTTTTGCGGAGAGCTTTACCAGTTCCGGTTTTGTTGCTTTTGTCAATGCGTACTTAGCAATGTCTGCAATTTTTAATTCATCAATGATGTTGATCACGTCATTGTACTTCGCATCACCACACCATTTCACAATAAAGAAAGGAGCTTTATCATCGTTACGGATATTTCCCGCAACCAAACGATAAGTGGTGTCACTCATTTCTTTTTTGATCAAATCATTATCCAGACGGACCATTGCAGCGGTATAATCTTCCATTTTCCGTTTCTCTACAATCGAGTCGCGAAAATTTGGATTTTCATTAGGCCTTGCTTTTTCTGCCAGGATCGTTTTCAGCTTTCCATAATCAGCTTGTTCGAATTTTCCACTTTTATAGATGTTACGAAGTGTTTTCATCTCGGCTGTAACCTTTGTATTCTGTGAAAGAATATACGGACGAAGACCTTTTTTCGGATCGAGGGTGTATTCTTCAAGCTTAAAAGGTGGTTTCCCTGGTGATGGATCTAATTTTCCATGGTACACATAAAATTTACCTTCTTTATTACCATCAATAAGGATAGTATTAGCAAAATCATCATCAATAGGAGTCAGGTTGGCTGTGTCGGTTGGTGTTTTCGGCACCGCCATTTCCATTGTTTTTGCTTTATTCAAATTAGAGGTCAGTACGAAGAAGGTAAGGAGCAGGAACGCCAGATCGACCATCGGGGTCATATCTACGCGCGGATTTCCGCCTTTCTTACGGCCTTTCTTACCATGTTTACCATGGTCTTCGCCACCGCCATCGCCTACATCTGCCATTTTTTACAGTTTTAACTTGTTATTACTGGCCGGGACTTTCCTCCTTTGTTCGCTATAAAGATGCAAGCGCAAAAAGGATTCCATAAATCAACCGGAATTATTTTTTAATGCCCTGCTGCAGGCGCCGTATTATTCGGATCTGATTCCAGATCGGTGATGAGGTTGAACTGGTACACATCCTGCTTTTTGAAGATCGCTACGATTGCATCGATCTTTTTGTAGGACGCATTTCCGTCAGCCTTAAGAGCAATCCGCATCGGTACCATTTCAGTCCCCTGTTCTCTGCTTCTTGCTTCCTCCGTGATGAAACCTTCTACACGAATGAAATTCACCCAAAAAGAAAGCTCGTCATTGTTATTGAGTGTATCCATCGGAATTCCTTTGGTCGCGTTGTCCATCTTTTTGCGTTCATCCGCAGAAGCTTCTATGTATTCAGGAAGTTGCTTGATAGGAACGCCAAATGATTGCATAGAACCGAATTGCTCGATCTGGTCTTCTGTGAATTTTACGTCAGGAAATTTGTTCATGATACGCTTGAGGGCGTTGATACGAACTTCTTTTCCTTCGTAATTGATAAACACGCGGCCGGCTGTATCAATAGTAAGCAGCATCGTGTTTTTGGGAAGAATGATCGCGGAAGTTGAGCTTGGCGTATCCACAATTACAGGCTCGGGTGTGCGCATCGTGGCGGTAAGCATGAAGAATGTTACCAGCAAGAACGCAAGATCCACCATTGGAGTCATATCCAATGCCGGACTTGAGCGTGCCATTTTTATTTTAGACATTTTTCATTGGTATTAATGAATATTTCAACTCAAAACGTTGCTTGCCCTGTTAGTGCTTTTTAGCAGAGAAAGTTTGCAGGATGCTGAAATTTGCCTCATCGATACCGTAAGTGATGCGATCGATCTGTGTCTGGAACACGTTGAAGAAAATAATCGCGAAACAAGATCCTGTGATACCGATGAAAGTATTTACAAGCGCCTCAGAAATACCGGTAGCAAGTGCGTTTGAGTCAGGAGCGCCAGAACTTGAAAGCGCAGAGAACGCACGGATCATTCCCATTACCGTTCCGATCAAACCTACGAGGGTAGAGATGGAAGCAAGTGTGGAAAGGATAACGAGGTTTTTAGAAAGCATCGGAAGCTCAAGTGAAGTTGCTTCTTCAAGATCTTTCTGGATAGCAGCAAGCTTTTGTTCTTTGTCAAGCTCTGTATCTTTTGCTACGATGCGGTATTTTTCGAGACCAGCGCGAACAACGTTTCCGATTGAACCTTTTTGACGATCGCAAGCAGCGAGTGCTTCATCGATACGCTCAGCTTCAACAAGCTCACGGATGGAACGAACGAAATTTGAAATGTTGCCGGTTCCTCTTGCGCGAAGAATTGTGATCAAACGCTCAATAGCGAATGTGAATACCAACAATACAATTGTGATCAGGATAGGAACGATAAAACCACCTTTGTAAACTGTTCCGAAAATATCAAGTGGATGTCCTTTTTCATTATCTCCATTTTCAAAGTGAGAACCATCACCAAGGATCATTTTGTAAATAA
>JBKJMR010000361.1:0-5635 GCA_046596275.1 Bacteroidia bacterium
TAAATTGAAAGATGAATTAGGTTGGTTGCCAAGCTTGCAATTCGAAGAAGGATTGGAAAAAACGGTGGATTGGTATTTGAGAAATGAGCAATGGCTGGAAAATGTTACTTCAGGAAATTATTCGAAGTATTATGAGCAGCAGTATGTGAAACGGTAGCCACCGATTTCCTTGTCACTTCGATACATCTCGTGCATTGATATTTACATTTCTGAGAAATTCTCAGCGCGAAAAACACTCAGTTTGACAATAAATATATGTTTGTCAGACTGAGTGTTTTTCGCTCGTGATGTTTCGTTATGAAATCAAAAGTTTATTAGCGAAAAATGTATCGAAGGCGACAAGACAAAGTGGCCTACTTCACCCTATAATCACTCACACGCTTAAAATTCTTCTTCGACTTCCTGCCGAATTTAATTGCGGTCATATTCTTCGAAACAATATATTTCCCTTTCACATTTTTATCCTTGATCACATACAACGCATTTCCTTTCATGTAACCATATTGATACTCACAGTTAGGACGGTTGCTGATTGAATATTTCCCCTGTGTGCTATCCATTGGAATGAACTCTTTGTATTCGGGTAAATAAAATCCAAAGGTCGCCTTCTGCGCAAATTTTCCACGCTTGATCCTGATCGTTGTATCCGAATACGTCAGTTCCTCATAATGAGAAATAGAAGGATGGAAAATTTCATAATAATGCCTTCCTTTTAAATTTTCTTTCAGCGGCAATGAATTAATTTTTGTTGTCATAAGATAAACGCGGTCACCATTTTTTCCGAAGCTATGCACCACATAAGCAGTTTCAGTTTTATGGATAGCCACAGAATCACCACGCGAATTATAACGCACTGCCTTTTTTAACGTATCCGTTACAATAGTATGCTGGTAAGAAAATTCCTGGGGCAACACAATGCGATAAGTTGTGTCATAAGTGATCACAAAAACTTCTTCAGCTACTTTTTTGTCCAGGTTGAAAAGTTGTCCTGCCGGTGCCCGGAATTCATAACAGCCGGTTTTCGCATTGAGCACAAATTTATTATTCGAAGGTTTCCAGAAAACTTTTCCATTGATCGTATCTGCTTGCCACAACGACATTTTCTCATCTGGTTTTCCATCACAGATCCGGAACACAAGCGTGGCAGTATCTTTTTTCCGCACGCCATTGCACGGGGTAAAATTAAATACTAATGTTCCCGCTGTTATCAATTCAAAGCCATCACTGGTTTTAAAAGTAATGTTCGTGTTCTTCGTGTCTTCCTCACTGTAATACGATTTGATAAAAGGTTTGTTGCCACACAATCCGCACGGCTCAAAATAATCAACAGGCACTTCAACTGTTTCATTTTTATTTCCTTTCATCTCCAGCATTTTTCCTCTCATCGGAATCAGGTAAAGATCTACTCTGCGATTAAAAGCAAGATTCGCTTCCTCACTACGCGCATTTCGTACATTGGTTTCTTTCGTCTCCGAAAAATTTTTCTCCTTGTAATCAAATTTATTTTTCGATTTCGAATTCAGATAACCTTCAATCGTTTTCATTCTGCGCATCGCCAGATTATAATTGTAATTCGCGCTGCCAACAGTATCCGCATGTCCATACAGCTCGGCCATATAATGCGCTTGCGTAGATGAAGCGAGAAGACTATCCAGCCTTTTTTTAGAAGCATCCGTCAGTTCCGATTTATCCGATTCAAAGAAAAAAGAAATGCGTTTACAGTTTTGCTGAGCTTCAGCTTCAGTCAAACAGAGCAGGGCGAAAATAATAACGGCTATAGCTTTCATGCACGCATAACACATGCAACAATTGAAAGATACAGGCGCAATTTTCTGGTTTAAAGTAACCAAAAACGAAAGTTGATTTTATTTATTGCACACACTTTGAAACTATTTTATCTTTAGAAAATGACACAGGTAAATCCGGGAAAGTACAAGCATTACAAAGGAAATTTCTACGAAGTAATCAACACCGCCATTCATTCTGAAACATTAGAGAGGATGGTGGTGTACCGCGCGCTTTACGAATCAAAGGATTTTGGAAAAGATCAATTATGGGTGCGACCTGAAAAAATGTTTAGTGAAACTGTTATTGTTGACGGAAAAGAAATTGCACGGTTTGAATTAATAAAATAAAAAGTTGGAGCGGAGAGATTCTTTTATTCTTGTAGCATTGCTCCGGCTATCCACTCCAAGTCCTCGGTCTTCTTCTCTAAACCCTCAAAGGGTTCCGGTGCACGTGCGGCGCGCAACCCTTTGAGGGTTTCGTCATATCTGCGGGCTTTTCGTTTCTATCCGGGCTAATCAGAAACATTTTCTTCTTTAACAAAAGTGCATTTCGATTCAAAAAAAACGCAACAAGATTTTCCGGAATTATTTATCCACAATTCGTTGAAAAGTATCTCTGCATATTCTGAGTTTCTGAGGTTAAATTTGCACTCTACAAAATCTCCTTATGAGCGAAATCACCGAACGATTAAATATCCGCAAAGTTGCCGTTGAGCTTGGCATCGACGCGAAACAAGTTGAAACTACAATTACTTTACTCGACGAAGGCGCAACCGTTCCTTTCCTTGCACGTTACCGAAAAGAAATGACCGGCAGTCTCGATGAAGTAAAGATCATGGACATCCGCGATAAAATGGCCATGTACCGCGAGCTCGAAAAACGCAGAAAATTTATTCTCGAAACCATTGAAGAGCAAGGAAAGCTTACGGATGATTTAAGAGCGCAAATTACTAACGCAGCATCTATCATTCAGCTCGAAGATTTGTATTTGCCTTACAAACCAAAACGCAAAACACGCGCAACAGCAGCCCGCGATAAAGGTTTGGAGCCATTGGCAAATCTCATCATCACGCAAGGAAATTTCGATGTGCATGCAGAAGCTGCGAAATATATTGATGCAGAAAAAGGTGTTGTTGATGCCGATGATGCGCTCGACGGTGCGCGTGATATTATCGCTGAAGTAATTTCAGAAAATATTGAAGCGCGCGATCTGCTCCGGAAATTATTCCGTGAAACAGCCCTCGTTCGTTCCCGCGTTGTTGCTGGAAAAGAAAACGAAGGCGAAAAATTCCGTGATTATTTTAACTGGGACGAAAAAATAATGGCTTGCCCTTCACACCGAATGCTCGCTATGCGCCGCGGTGAAAATGAAGGAATTCTCCTGCTGGATTTCGCTCCTGATGCTGATGCTGCAATTGATTTGCTTGAGAAGAAATTTGTGAGGGGCAGAGGAGAAGTCGCCGATCAAATGAAAGCGGCTTGCGTTGGTTCTTACAAACGTTTATTGCAGCCTTCGCTCGAATCAGAATTCCGCACGCTTACAAAGGATACTTCTGATATAAAAGCAATAGAAGTATTTGCGCAGAATTTGCGTGAGCTTTTACTTTCATCACCGCTCGGACAAAAAACAATTCTCGCAGTCGATCCGGGTTTTCGCACGGGTTGTAAAATTTGCGTGCTCGATCGACAGGGAAAATTGCTCGAGCATGATGTGATCTATCCGCATCTTGGAAAACGTGAAGTGACCGAAGCGGAAGACACACTTTTCCGTTTGATAGCAAAGCACCAGGTGGAAGCAATTTCTATTGGTAACGGAACTGCCGGAAGAGAAACTGAAGAATTCATTCGCAAAATTCCGGAGCTGCCGAAAGAAATTGCAATTGTAATGGTGAATGAAAGTGGCGCTTCCATTTATTCTGCATCAGCAGTTGCGCGTGAAGAATTTCCTGATCTTGATTTAACTGTGCGTGGTGCAGTTTCCATTGGCAGACGACTCGCAGATCCGCTGGCGGAATTAGTGAAGATCGATCCGAAATCTATTGGTGTCGGACAATACCAGCACGATGTAGATCAGCCGCTTTTGAAAAAGAAGCTGGATGAAGTAGTTGAAAGTTGTGTGAATGCTGTCGGGGTGGAATTAAATACTGCCAGCAAACAATTACTTTCTTACGTTTCCGGAATTGGTCCGGCGATTGCAAAAAGTATTGTTGAACACCGCGATGAAAATGGTCCGTTCAAATCAAGAAAGGAATTAAAGAAAGTTTCACGCCTCGGAGAAAAAGCATTTGAACAAGCCGCCGGATTTTTGAGAATCAGAAATGCAGCTCATCCGCTCGACAGCAGTTCTGTGCATCCTGAATCATACCCGATCGTAGAACAAATGGCGAATGACCTGGATTGCAAAATTGAAGATCTTGTCCGCGATAAAGAGCTGCGAAAAAAGATTGATCCGAAAAAATATGTAACGGAAACTGTCGGACTGCCAACACTGAATGATATTCTTTCCGAGTTGGAAAAGCCGGGTCGTGATCCGCGAAAATCGTTTGAAGCATTTAAATTCCAGGATGGCGTAAATGCAATCGAAGATCTGCGCGAAGGAATGCGTTTGCCCGGAATTGTAACTAACGTAACCAACTTCGGCGCTTTCGTTGACATAGGAGTTCACCAGGACGGACTCGTTCACATTTCACAGCTCTCCGATCAGTTTGTTGACGATCCGAATAAAGTGGTGAAAGTGCAGCAGCAGGTAATGGTTACAGTTACCGAAGTAGACGTGCAGCGAAAAAGAATCGCGCTCACAATGAAAGGTGAAGCCGTTCAATCCACCGCGCAAAAAGAAAAAACAAAAATTCCAAACGTAAAAGCTTTCGGTGCAAAATCAGCACCAGCATCCGCATCCAAACAAAAAGGAAACGACTGGATGGACCAACTAGCCGCACTAAAAGGCAAACTCGGCTCTTAGGGATTTAATAATCTGGTAATCTGGTAATCTGGTAATTGAAGAAAAGAAAAATTAAATTATCAATTGTGCGTTGCTTCCGTGCCCTAATTTCTCAGTTACCAGATTACCAGATTACTAAATCCCTTCCATGACAATGCTTATCTTCGAAGCCTAATCCATGGGCATTTTTTCTAAAATTTTCGGAAGGTCGGAAAGCAACGTAGCAGTTGATCTTGGAATATTGAACTGTGATGTGCATTCGCATTTCATTCCGGGCATCGATGATGGCGCGCGTACGATGGCGGATACGCTGGAGCTGTTGAAAGGCATCGAAGACATGGGTTACAAAAAAGTCATCACTACGCCACACGTGATGAGCGATTTTTTTCGCAATACGCCAACGATTATAAAAGCAGGTCTCGAGCAAGTTCGCATAGCAGCAAAAGCGGAAGGAATCCATTTGGAAATAGATGCAGCTGCAGAATATTATTTGGATTACGATTTGGAAAATAAGCTCCACGAAGAGCGACTGCTGACTTTCGGTTCAGATTATTTGCTTTTCGAAGTATCGTATATGAACGCGCCGGATAATCTGGACACGTTTATTTTTCAATTGCAAACCAGCGGATATAAACCCGTGCTCGCTCACCCGGAACGTTATCCATTCTGGTTCACGAAAAATCTGGAGCAGTTTGAAAAGCTGAAAAATAAAGGCGTTTTATTCCAGCTCAACATCAATGCGCTTAGCGGACATTATTCTCCCGCAACAAAAAAGGTAGCAGAACAAATGATTGATAATGGCTGGTATGATTTCCTCGGCAGCGATTGTCACCACATGGGTCATCTTGATTTGATGAAAAGAGTGCGCGGCGAAAAAGGGTTGGAAAAATTAAACAGCAGCGGAAAA
>JBKJMR010000618.1:0-3738 GCA_046596275.1 Bacteroidia bacterium
GACTACTGACAACCGACTACTGACAACCGACTACTGACAACCGACTACTGACATTGCCTACTCCATTAATCCGCGGCCGGTCTTTTGCATGGTGCCGTCCTTTTTAAAATCGATGACAATTTTATCGAGGATGCCGTTGATGAATTGTTTTGATTTTGGTGTGCTGTATGTTTTCGAGATCTCGATGTATTCGTTCAGCGTCACTTTTACGGGAATGCTGTTAAAATGTAAAAGTTCAGCGAGCGCCATTTTCATCAGGATCACATCCATTACTGCAATACGATCTACTTCCCAATTTTTTGTTTTGTCGGCGATCAATTTTTCGCAACGCTCATTTTCTACGATGGTTTTGCGGAAAAGATCGACGATGAATTTTTTATCATCTTCCGGATCTTTGAATAAAGGAGCTAAAGCCGGTTCACGGGTTTCACCTCCTGATTCGAGCGTACGGATGATCGCGGGTGCAACGGCCATGTTTAAATCACCGGGCCAGTGCATATTCCGTTCTTCGAGAAATGTTTCCGTTCCTTCGTCGTCGGCAATGAACTTTTTGAAAAGATCGATAACAAATTCCTGGTCCTTCGCGTACGTATCTGTTTCGGAAGTCATGTAGGCTTTATATTCATCCCACACTTTGATCTGCTCCCAGAGATTTCTCACCAGCGCCATTTCATCATCGAGCTGCCAGGTAAGCTTGCGTATTTCTGCTTCACGACGCAGCTTGCCGTGCTGTGTCAATTGCGCGATCACACGATTATTTACAAAACGCATATTCGGATCAAGCTCTTCGGCAGATGGAAGATGTTTTTCTTTGCCGATATCAATACGGTTAGAAGCAACACGCAATAGCTCTTCAAAAATGAGCATGAGATAAATGTAAAGCTCATACGTTTTATCAATGCTGCGCATCAATTCTCTTTCTCCCCGTGGCGCATCACCATTACCTTCTTCACTTGAAGAAAAAAAACTGTAAAGCGCCTGCATCGCCTGAATTCGCAGGTATCTTCTGTTTAGCATTTATTTATGATAAAGAACTCATTATGAAATCCCAAAAGAACAGCACCAAATTCCAAATGGAAATGATGAATATAGCTTTGGAATTTGGTTTTTATTTTTCTTGAAATTTCCTTCAATTATCTTTTTGTACGCAAACGTGCCATTGCTTCAATACGCGCCTCAGCAGTACGATTCGCAGCCATGAACGTAGGAATATTTTCCTGTTTTGACATCGCAAAAATATTTGCTGTCGTGTTGTAAATATTCTCAGCCTGCGCCAATGCATATTCACGACCGTATTTTGCAACTTCAGAATAGACATTAATAAGTCCGCCTGCATTCACTACAAAATCCGGTGCGTACAATATGCCTTTTTCCATCACGATCCTTCCATGCACATTCTCATCAGCAAGCTGGTTATTTGCAGCTCCGCAAATGATCACACATTTCAAACGGGAAAGTGAATCTTCATTGATCGTAGCACCCAACGCACAGGGCGCATAAATGTCAATATCAAGATCAAAGATTTTATCACCGGAGATAAATTCTACTTTTTCATGCTTTTTCTTTACAGCAGCAATACGATCTTCAAAAATATCGGTGACATAAATCTTTGCACCTTCTTTTACCAGATGATCCACCAGCACAGAACCGACATTACCGATTCCCTGTACAAGCACATTTTTTCCTTCAAGACTGTCATTGCCCCACTTTTCTTTTGCCGAAGCTTTCATTCCCATATAAACGCCATAAGCAGTTACAGGTGAAGGATCGCCGCTTCCGCCAAGCGCAGGTGGAATTCCGGTTACATGTTTTGTTTCCATGTAAACGTGCTCCATATCTTTAGTGCCGATGCCGACATCTTCAGCGGTAATGTATTTTCCGCCCAGGCTATCTACAAACTTTCCGAAACGACGCATCATCGCTTCTGTTTTATCTTTTCTTGAATCAGCGATGATCACTGCTTTTCCGCCACCAAGATTTAATCCGGCAACCGCAGCTTTATAAGTCATACCACGTGAAAGACGTAACGCATCTGTCAGCGCTTCTGCTTCATTCGCATACGCCCACATGCGCGTACCTCCGAGCGCAGGCCCGAGAACGGTATTATGCACGGCGATGATCGCTTTGAGGCCGGTTGCGTTATCATTACAAAAAACCACTTCTTCATGATCGAAAATCGACATCTGTCCGAGTGGACCTGTGGAAAGCGTTGCTGCTTGGGTTTCGTTTGCTGTGAGCATTGAGTGCAGGGTTGAAAGTTTCCTGTTATAATCCGTAAATTGCGCCCTTCCCGATAGGTATCGGGAGCAGGCGGGCACAAAAGTAGGGGTTTTTCACCTTCAAAAAGCCCCTTTTATTATCTTAAAAATTACAGGTGAAAGCACTAGGTTATTTAAACAAATTTTTCTGGAAATACAGGGTACGGTTTTTCTCAGGTCTTTTATTCATTTGTCTTTCCACTTATTTCATTACCAGCTCGGTCGACCTTGTCGGGAACGGACTTGATTTTGCAACATTCGCTTCCAAACATCAAATTGAACGATCTGTGGTTGTAAATATCCTGCTCGGTTATGGGCTGGAAATTATTCTTTACACACTTGCTTACGGATTTTTTCTTTTTCTTAATCGTCAAACCATTATCGTCATGTCGAGGCTGATAGAATATGACATGAAGAATGAAGTGTTTGATCAATATCAAAAGCTGGATCAGAAATTTTACAAGACAAATAATACGGGCGATCTGATGAATCGTATTTCAGAAGATGTTGGCCGTGTGCGGATGTATGTGGGTCCGGCAGTGATGTATGCGACGACAACAATTATCACGCTGGTGATGACGATCTTTTTTATGATTCGCACCGATGTTGTTTTTACATTATATGTGCTTGCTCCGCTTCCTGTTCTTGCGTGGTCGATTTACGTTGTGAGCAATCGTATCAATAAAAAAAGTCTGAAGGTGCAGGAACAGCTTTCGATGCTTTCCACTGCGGCACAGGAAACTTTTTCGGGAATTCGCGTTGTAAAAGCATTCACGCGCGAAGAGCAGATCCAGGAGCGATATAAAACGGAATCGAACGAATACATGAAGCGCACCATGTCGCTGGCAAAAACGGAATCACTGTTTCAGCCGTTTATGATGCTGTTGATCGGCATGAGCATTTTGCTGACGATCTATGTGGGCGGATCAAAAGTGATCAGCGGAGAAATAACAGATGGTCGTGTTACTTCATTTGTACTTTTTGTAATTCGTTTGACGTGGTCCATCGCTTCATTGGGTTGGATCACTTCACTTGTACAACGCGCGTCGGCATCACAAGAACGTATCAATGAATTTTTGCAGACAGAACCGGGAATTAAAAATCCGACCGAAGAGCCGTTAAACCTTCGCGGGAAAATTGAATTCAAAAATGTTTCGTTCACCTATCCTGAATCAGGAGTTACGGCGCTGAATGGTTTAACGTTCACTGCTGAGCCGGGAAGTTCAGTTGCTTTCATTGGAAGAACAGGTTCGGGAAAATCGACTATTGCACATTTAATAGTTCGTTTATTCGATGTAAGCAAAGGCGAAATTAAAATTGATGATAAGCCGATTGCTAAAATAAACCTGGATGAACTGCGGGACGGCACAGGTTATGTACCGCAGGAAGTTTTTCTTTTTTCAGAATCGATCGCAGGTAATATCGGTTTCAGCGCAAATCTGAATGAAATTGAAAGCAACCGCAGCGCCATCGAACAAGC